>CAIXZI010000294.1 GCA_903923915.1 uncultured Bacteroidota bacterium | reverse complement strand
TTACTACTTTTTTAGTTGATTTTACACCATCTAAAGATACTTCAATAAAGTATAATCCTGGTGCAACAGTTGATAAATCAACTCTTTCTTGATGTCTGTCTGAAACAGAACCCAATTTTTTAGTTAATACAACTTTACCATCTACACCGTAAATAGTGTAACTGTTATCATACCCTTGAGATGCTTTGTTAATATCAATAACAACAACATCTGTAGCAGGGTTAGGATATACACCAAACGATGCGTTTGCGTTGTTATTAATATAAGTAACACCCGTAGTACCTAACGAATCTAAAAACGTAAGCGTTGGGTGCGTTGCTTCTCCGGTAACCGGACTATCAGCAACCCAATTTTCGGCCATACCTGTAGATACATTTTTTAACTGTACATTTAGTTTAAATGATAATGCACCATTTGTAGTTATTTGTGCAATTAACACTCTGTTTTCTGCAGTTGGTCCGCTTGAACCATTAAGAGATGCTAAAGAACCGTTGTAGGTAGAAAAAACGGGTCCGTTAGTACCATCATTTTGGTTGTCAAAAACTTTTATGTCGTTAGTAATACCAATGGTTGTAACTACTTCGGGTGTTCCGGCAATAAGCCCATCCTGAACAGTTAGTGGAAAACCAGCATACGTGTTGTTGTTTTGTAAAACACCATCAGCATTAACTACATTACTAACACCATTATCACTAGCTTTTACTATACCAAAATTGTTAGCACAAGCTGCGCCTACAGATAACCAAGAATCTAACATAACGGTGTTATTAGCCGCATTTGCTTTAGAAAAAGTTGGCGATGTAGCACCTCTGTCTTCATTATTAAAAAATAACTTAGTAGTAGCTATGCGTAATTCATGGTCGCCTGCATTTCTAACGTTTACAGGTTGCACGTCAACACCGTAAGCCGCTTTAAACAAGTAACCCGGTTTCATATCTACAAAAATTCTATACGTAACAGAATTTAGAGGAAGTACACCACCGGTAGCGTCAACTGTTTTATCATTTGCGTCAGACACGTAGTATCTTTCTACTAAAATGCTGTCTAAGCCGGCAGGTGCCTGTGCTTTAGCCAAACCAGCCAGTAAAAAGAGTGCTGCGCCTGTTATTATTAATTTTTTCATCTTAAATATTTTTAGTTTTTAAATTAATATTAGTGACAAGACACGTTGAATTCGTTTAATAATAAAAGAAAGTCAGCATTGTTTGTAATACCATCTTGGTTAATATCAGTAGGGCAAGGAGCTGTACCACCAACTGCGCCTAACATAGAAGCATAAGACCAGTTAGATAACCAGTTTTGACCAGTTGAAGAAAATGCACCTTTGTATGGAGCCGCAGTAAAGAAACCATCTACTGGAGCAACAGGGCAACCAGTTGTAGATAAAGCTGGGTTAGGGGTTACATCAACTTGATGAGAAACAACGTTTGTTTGATCGTTTACAGCCCAAGCATAATCAAACCCTGGTATTGCAGCGTAGTGTACGTTTTTGTCAGTTGTGTAAAATTGAGCAGTATCTGATGCAAGTAAAGTGCCGGTAGCATTTTTATCAATTGCTATATCCATTATGTTACCAACAAAAGCATTACACTTAATTTTTAATGTACCACTTTTTGCAGAACCGCTAGTGTTAGACCAGTTGTTCCAAGCTTCGCCATCAACATTTACGCGAGAACCAAGTGTTTTAATGATGTTAAAACCATATCTGAAATGAGCAAAAACAGAGTTAGAAATTTCTCCTTCAGTTAATTCTTTAGCTTCAATAGCCGCTAATCCGCTGTTATCAGAAGTTAGTTTACGTTTACCGTTTCCAATTAAAGTAGCGTTAAAAATAATTGGGTGCGAACGTGGAAATAAATTAGATTTTTGATCATCAGCATCCATTTCAAAACCATTATCAGCATCAGGACTTGCACCAGCAGTATCTGTTTGTAAAGCAAAAATAAATTGCGCTTTTCCGCTATATCCATCATCCCAATCAAAATTATCATCGTTACCAAACATAAAAGAGCAGTATTTTAAGTTAACTGTACCACCCCATAATTCTACTGCGTCATCAGCAGAAGAAATAATATCAACGTGTTCAATAGTTGTACCACGTCCTACAGATCCTAAAGAAAGACCATTAAGCTCTCCACCAACGGTAAGTATAGCTCCGGCAAAACGTATAGAAACGTATTTTAAAATACCTGAGTTATCATTATCATCAAATGCAGCACCTGGTTGAGTTAAATCTACACCAAATTGATCTTTAGTGTTTGAAGATGCAAAACCTTCAAAAGTACCTAAACCATTAGCTACACAAAGTTTACCGTTAGCCGCATTTGGTACAAACGGACCATTAGCCGCAAGTGTTAAGTTATTAGTTGCTTTACCGGCAATAACCACACCACCCCATTGACCTCTGTTAGTTAAAGGAAATGAACCATCTAATGGATCTGCTTCTGCAGTAAATACAATTTGGCAATCTTCTGTTCCAGAAGCAAAAATTTTACCACCTACTTCAACGTTAAGTGTTGTTGCAGAATCTGCCGTGCTGTATTTTCTTCCTTTAATAACAGTACCAGGCATAATTGTTAAGCTTAAATTATTTGGCACATATATTTTTTTATCTAAAATATAAGTATGATCACAAGTAAAAAGTGTGTTAGCTAATAATTCACCATCGCTTGCACCACCATTTGTTGCTAATGTTGATACTAATACGGTAGGTCTTGAAGCAACCGGAGGGCATCCGCAAGAAGCACCTAAGTTTGATTGAGCAAAGCCCGATGTGATAGATGTTACAGCTATGGCAGCTACAGCAACTAATTTTGTAATTGTTTCTTTCTTCATTTGTTTTGTTTTTTTAGTTTAATTTTTTTTGATTTACTATTGGTAGTAAACGCTGCAAATCTCTACAACAATGGTTTCTTTAAGTAAAACTAATTGTTATCAAATGTTTAATATGGAGAAGGTAATGTTATGTAATTGTTATGAATAAAAAAGATACTATTTTAAATTTTAGAACTTAGCGTAATGACGCAGCTAAACCAGTAAACACGCTAATTTTTAATAAAACTCTTCAGAAAATAATATTTTAGGTTAAAATAGGGTGGGGTCATCCTGAGCCTGCCGAAGGATTTGGGTAGGCTGCGCACATGTTTTAATAGCCCCAACACAATCACACACTTTTACCCGAAGAAGTTTAATATTTTGCAGTAAAAAAATATAAAATAAAATGTATTAATCCTTTACGCAGCGAATGCTCATGCCATAATTTTTAGATCCATTGTATCTAAAAACATTTGTGTTTTTATAATCTAAATAACGATACCAGGCAAAATCATTTGCCGGATGCTGGGTGCTTGTCCACCAAAAGCCCGTACTTAAAGTACCTGGATTACCCCAGGTAGCGTCAAATAAACGACAACAGCTACCCAATGCAGTAAAACCACTTTCATTAGTTGACCAAATGCTACCATAAATTGTCCAACCTAATGGAGATGCAGCTTTTAGTTTATTAGCTTCATCTGTTCCGCGCCAGTTTACTTTATTGGCATCCGTTTGACTCATGCCTAAATATATTTCTAACGTTTTCCATTCATCATCACTTGGTACATGCCAACCTGCGGGCGCAATATTATTTGTATCATTTACAACATACCAATTGTAAAGAACACCAAACTTATCAAACTCTCCATTGGTATTATTTCCAAATATACAGTAAGAACCTTTTTTGCTGTTAGCCCAGGTTGTATCTGGGTCAGATGGAAGAATATGATTTATTGATCTGCCGTTACGAAATTTTGTTGTTTTTAAATTTTCTGCCATCCACCATTGGTTACCAATTTTTACCGTTTTATAGGTGTTATTATCTGCATCAGTTACCGTGCCTGTTTCTTGTACAGTGGGCGCGGGCTCTTTCTTTTTGCAGCTAACACTTATTGTTACAACAAATAACATAATTAATAAGCTGTAAGAAAATAATCTATCCTTTGATTTACGCATTGTTTAATTTTTAATAAATTTTTTAATAGAAGAAACTCCTGCTATGGATACACGAAATAGATATAAGCCACTTGGTAAATCGGCTACATCGGTTTGCAATAAGCTATTACCCGGTATGGCGCCTAAATTTTGTTCTTTAATTATTCTTCCATACGCATCATAAATAGTGTAAGTAACTTCGGCATAATCGGCAGCATAAATAAGTTGCAATTTTAAATTGTTTTGTACCGGGTTTGGATAAATATCTGCACTGATATTTTGTTGTTTAAGTCTGTATGGCGATAAATCAGGGCAAACTAATGCAATGTCTCTATCATTGCAATAGCCAGGATAGCAGCAGAAATTAGCTAACGAAATATTTGCGTTTGGATTGTAGTTACATGCCATTGTATCTGTACAGCCAAATACTTTAAGGGTTTGGCAAGCATTAATAGCGTCGCAGGCCGCGTTAGGATTATATTCAAGATACCTATCATCTCTGCAACCGCATGGAGGTGGGTAAGAAAGAAATGGATTTACAATATAATTATCTGCACTGCTGCTTTTAGCCACATAATAGATTGGGTTGTTGTTTGAATCTAATACTAACACATTAAGCTCAAAAGTAAGTGTGCCTGTGGTAGTTAATTGCGCAACTAATACTTGATTGCTATCAGGTATTGCACCCATAACGCCCGAACTTTGATATAAGTAAGCATCATGACTAATAAACTGAGAACCCACAATGGTGTCGCCAAAAACAGTGGTATCTCTGCCTGATGCGTTACCTAATCCATTTGTAAAACCATGGTCGTTAAAACCATTTGTATAGGTTGTTACATTAGGTAATAATCCATCTTTGCTTGTTAAAGGAATTCCGGCAGCAGGATCATTATTTCTTAATATACCTCCTGATATACCGGCTGTTCCTTTCCAATTATTTGTGCGAATGGTACCATTGGTGTCTTGTGTTTTTAAGATACCATTATTAACTGTTGTGGCTAAACCCAATGTAAGCCAACTATCTAACGCTAATGTTGGATTACCGGTAAAGTAATTTTTTTTAATTAAATAGCCGTAGTATTCGCTGGACCTATCAATATTATTAAAAAAATTAGCGGTACTTTTTATTTTTAGTGCATGATTTGCATCGCCAAATATTTTAGCCAGTTTATACCCGCGTTTTAAATCAATATAAATTCGGTAGGTTTTAGAGCCAACTGGCAGCGCTCTGGCTGCACCATCTATGGTATCTGTTACATCAAGTGTATCAGATACATAATAAGTTTCTACGATTACTTTTTCTATTTGTGCTTTTACAGCGGTAGAAAAAAATAATGCGAATAATAAAATAAGTAAACTGTTTTTCATGTTGTTTTAATTTTATAATTTGTATGAAATGCCTAATACATAATTGGTACCGTATCTAAATTTATCGTAATCTACCTTAGTTCCATCAGCATAAATATAAGCTCTTCTTATAGATGTGTTTAGTATATCACGTATGGTTAAACTGGCACTAAAATGTTTGCCTAGTTTTTTAGTTACTTTAAAATCAAACATGTTTCTTGGCATTTCATAAACATCGGGTATGGTTGAAGCAGATGAAGCAATGGCCAACCTACGCCCTTGTACGTTATAACTTAAAGTAGCGGTAAGTCCTAATTTATCAGAATTGTAAGCAAGTATGGTGTTAATAATATAAGGTGCTTGGCCGTAGTTAGGGCGCGTTACTTTATCTAACGGAATGTATTCTCTAACACCGTTTGATACTTCTTGTCTGGTTCTTGTATAACTTGTGCTTGATTGCACAAAGGTTGCATTTACCATTAAATCAAAAAACTTGTTTATTCTTTTTTTACCGTCTATTTCAATACCTACTGTATAAGCTTTATCTACGTTTTGCCAGCTGTAAGAGCCAGAGTTAACAAGCTCTATATTGTTTCTAAAATCTTTGTAAAATAAACTGGCAGATACATTATCCTTGTTTTTAAAATACCATTCTAAGCGTAAGTCGTAATTTTTAATATGTACAGGCTTAAGTGCAGAGTTACCATAAATTTCGGCTTTTAAAGTATAATCGTAGGTAGCTAAATCAGAAAGCTCTCTTATACTTGGGCGTGCAACTGTTTCGCTAAAGTTGGCGCGTAGGTTAACAGGTGCTTCATCATCATTTTTTAGTTTATAAATTAAATTGGCACTTGGTAAAAAAGTTACGTCATTTATTTTTCCCGGATTAATAAGTGGATCCGAAGAACTGTAATTTCTACGTTGGTCGTTAGCAACATAATGTAACGAATCAAATTTTACAACATCGGTAAAAATAGTTGCTTGCTCAACTCTTAATCCACCCGAAAAGCGTAATTTTTTTACAATAGTATAATCAGTCATTAGATAACCTGCTGCAATACTGCTATACCCAAAAGTATGATTGGCAGCATTGCCCGACTCTGTATAATTAAAATTAATAGTATTGTTTGAAATTCCAAAATTGTTTAATGAAAAGTATTGGTTAAGATCATCACTAGTCATAATTGGCGTATTGTTAAACTTTACCACGTAATCATACTGATCACTTTTTCTGTAGTTATAGAGGTATGCCCCGCCAAATTTTAATTTCCGTGGGCCAATCTCAGATTTGCTGATGGGTAATTCTGCCGATATTCTGGAGTCAAATAAATTATCACTTAAATACCTAAAATAACGATTCAGTCCGTTTGCTACACCATTACCAGTTTGGTACGTATTGCTTAATGGCGTGTACCAATATTGCGCATCTTTAAAATCCGGAGTGCTACTTTTTCCATTCGTATAAGAGGCGTTTAACTCAATTTTTAATTTTGGTTTAGGTAAATAGTGTTCTGATTTTAATTGATATACTATTTGCTTACGTTGTTCGTAAAACTGCGCTTTATCAATAACATATTGCACGTCGCTATTATCTACCGAATTACGTATGCTGTTAGTGCCAATAAAATTAGGCATAAATATAAGTCCGATACTGTGATTAGGGCTGTACTTATAGGCTACGTTTACCAATGCACTCCAACCATTTGTTTCCTGATTTACTTTTTGATTAATAGAAGATTCTAAAGAACGATCTGAATTTACGCGATTAGAAGTTGAGTTAGCATCGTATTGATTGGTGCTGTTGTATCTAAAACCGGCTAAAAACCCCAAAGGTCTTTTAAATAAGTTTATTTGATTACCAATACTAAAACTTTGTGTAAAATTTGGTAAGGCACGTTGGGTAGTTGTGTTCCAATTATCTTTAAAAGATTGCCCTAGTTTAACGGCATTTGCATTAAGACTATTAAAAGCCTGTGCTTTATAGGGCCCATTATTAAATTGCGCTGTAGCATTTGCTATAGCTGCCTGATCTCCTAACTGAGAGTTTTGTAAAAGGCCTAATTGAACAAGCCCTAAATTAAAGTACGTATTAGCATACTGGGTACCGGCCCAAGGTGAATTATTATTTATCCCAAGAGAATTATAATAATTTCCTAAACCAAGTGCCACAAATGTTTGATAATCGCTTGGTTTATCAATTACTGCAGGAGGTGGGCCATTTTTATATTGTGTATGATCTCTAAATCCATTATCAAAGCCCAACCAATCGGTAGAACTGTGCTCAGAGCTTAATACGTTTTTAAAAGTAGTTTGTGCATTATAACCTGCAGAACTTTCAATATTAACGGTAAGCTTATCCGGATAATCTTTTGTTTCGATAGATAAATAAGCCCCGGCCCAATCTCCCGGCAAATCAGGACTAGCCGTTTTTGTTATAATAATATTATCTACCAAACTAGCTGGAAATAAATCTAAACGTATGTTATTGGTAAAAGGGTCTAGTGTTGGTATTCTCGATCCGTTTAAGGTTGTTTTTACATACCTATCGCCAATACCACGCACCGTAATAAAACCAGCGTTAGATGATGCTGACACACCCGATACGCGAGCCACAGCGTTAACCACGTTAACATCACCCGTTTTTTTCATGGTTTCTTGCGATATGTAATCCATCGTTGAGGATGATTTCATCTTAATGTTTTCCATGTAATAATTATTTGCCTTAGAGGCCTTAGTTGTAATTACAACTTCATCTAAGGTAGAAGCAGATACCAAAACAAAATCTTTTATAATTACTTCGCCATTAACAGCACGCACGGCAACTTCTTGCGATTTATAACTTACATAAGAAACTACTAAAGTTTGCGTTGTAGTGTCTGATAGTTTTATAGAAAAATTTCCATCCAAATCGGCCATAACGCCACTAGATGAATTTGTTTTTAAAACCACTGTTGCGCCAATTAAGGCTTCGCCTGTGTTGTCTGTAATTTTACCGCGTATAATTCCCTGTCCATAACTAACGGAAAGAGAGAATAAACTTATAGCTGCAACTAAAAGTAATTTTTTCATTTATGAGTAAGTTGTTTAAATTTTATTTCGTCTCCTTCGGGATTTTTGGCAACAAATTGCACCGCATGTCCGGTAGGTGTTCCTATTTGCAAATTCAATTCAAACGATAGTTTACCGTTTGTGGTTAATTGCGCAATTAAAACTTTGTTAGCCGCCGTAGGGCCTTTGCCGCCGCCTACTACAGCATACGATCCATTATCTGAATGGAAATAAGCAGCGTTTTTTTCTTGACTAAAAAAACTTAAATCAAATCCGTAATAAAGCAGTTTTTGAATTTGTCCTGCTAAAACAAGCCCATCGGCTTTATCTAACGTGTTTCTTTTTATAATAGAAGTGTCTTTATCTTCTGTTTTAAGAACCCCTTGTCTGGTTTTTGTAGCCACACCAATGGTAACCCAAGAATCTAAGGCAACGGTATTATTATTTAATTTACTATCAAAAATTTGGTCTCCGCTTTGACCACCCTCTTTATTGTTAAAAAAAGTAGTGGTAGTTTTAAAAAAGAATTCGTGTTTGGGTACCCCGTAAACGGCTTGCAAATGGTAGCCGGGTTTTAAATCTGCATAAATACGGTAAGTTATAGCCCCTTTTGGTAAAATGCCGCCTGTAGTATCTTTACAATCTTCTTTGGTTGCTTGGTAATATTTTTCTACAATAATACCCTCTAAAGCTAATTTATCTTCTTCGGTAATTTTTGTTCTGGTTTGCGCATGCAGCCCCGTTTTGCTTATTAAAATTATCGAAAAAAGTGCCAGTATAATTTTTCTTTTCATGCTTTATATAGTTGCCCGCAAAAAAAGCATAACAACTTAAATGGAATGTTTGTTTAATGTTACCAGTACGTTAACAAAAGGAAGGATATATTATCAAATAGTTTCCTTTTGTTTTTTGATTATAAAATTAAGGT
>CAIXZI010000293.1 GCA_903923915.1 uncultured Bacteroidota bacterium | reverse complement strand
TACAATACTTATAAAGAATTTTACTAAATTTGTTCTATAAATTCTTTGACATACTGCCTTGTAATAAATTAGAATCATATTTACATATAAATAAACCCTAAGTAAAGTTTAGGCTTGTTTAGGTAAAATCTGATACTAAAATGTTACTTATGAAAACTTAAATTCTTTCTAAAGAATTGATTTATATGGTTTAAAGGCAGTTTGTTGTCATCCTCAGCGGAACGCCCAAATGCCATAAAAAAAGCCCCATCGGTTTGATGAGGCTCTTTAATCAAGAAATAGAATTAATTATTTCAATTTAAATGCTGCTTTAACTTTTGCAACATAGTCAAGTTTTTCCCAAGTAAATAATTCAACTTTCATTGTTTTTGTTTTACCATCAGGAGATTTGAATGTTTTAGTTACCACTTCATTTTTACGGCCCATGTGCCCATAAGCAGCAGTTTCGCTATAAATTGGGTTACGTAATTTAAAACGTTGCTCAATAAAGTAAGGGCGCATATCAAATACGCTTTCTACAATTTTAGCAATTTGCCCGTCAGTCATTTTTACTTTAGCAGTACCATAGGTGTCAATAAAAATACCCATTGGTTTTGCAACACCAATAGCGTAAGATACCTGTACTAATACTTCGCTACAAACACCAGCAGCTACTAAGTTTTTTGCAATGTGACGAGTTGCATAAGCCGCACTTCTATCAACTTTACTTGGATCTTTACCAGAGAAAGCACCACCACCGTGAGCACCTTTTCCACCATACGTATCTACAATAATTTTACGTCCAGTTAAACCGGTATCGCCATGCGGACCACCAATAACAAATTTACCAGTTGGGTTAATGTGGTATGCAATTTTGTTGTTGAATAAGTGAGCGTATTTAGGGTAATTCTTTTTAACTCGCGGAATTAAAATATCGATAATGTCTTTTTTAATTTTCGCTAACATTTTTGGCTCACTGTCAAAATCATCATGCTGTGTAGAAACCACAATAGCATCAATACGAACAGGAACATTATCATCGCTATACTCTAACGTAACCTGCGATTTTGCATCAGGACGTAAATATTTAATTTGTTTATTTTCTCTGCGTAATGCAGCAAGTTCCAACAAAATAGCATGAGCTAAATCTAATGCCAAAGGCATGTAGTTAGCAGTTTCGTTAGTTGCGTAACCAAACATCATACCTTGGTCACCAGCACCTTGCTCTTCTTTTTTCTTTCTATCAACACCTTGGTTAATATCAGCAGATTGCTCGTGGATAGCAGAAAGAATACCGCAAGAGTTTGCCTCAAACATGTATTCTGATTTTGTGTACCCAATTTTACGAATTACTTCGCGTGCAATTTCTTGTACATCTAAATATGCTTTAGATTTTACTTCGCCGGCAAGTACAACTTGTCCGGTTGTTACTAATGTTTCACAAGCAACTTTACTTTGCGGATCAAACGCTAAGAAGTTATCAATTAATGCGTCTGATATTTGATCAGCTACTTTATCAGGGTGCCCTTCGCTTACGGACTCAGAGGT
>CAIXZI010000292.1 GCA_903923915.1 uncultured Bacteroidota bacterium | reverse complement strand
GAATACCAACTAAACTTTGGTTACTGGCAAACAGTTTAAGCTTGCCAACAGGCGAGTTTATAGTTTTAGAGTAATAGTCCATTTATAGTTTGTTTAAATAGCTAAAACAAAATTAAACCATTATGTGACTTAGGAGGTGTAAAGTTTTAACCATAAAACTATAAACTAAAAAGCCCTTCATTTCTGAAGGGCTGCCGTGCTCCCACTTGGGCTCGAACCAAGGACCCTCAGATTATGAGTCTGATGCTCTAACCAACTGAGCTATAGGAGCAATAAAACGAGGTGCAAAAATACACTTTATCTTGAATTTGCAAAGAATTTGCACAGAAAGCCTGATTATTGGGCTTGTAGAAGCTTTTTTAGGTTTAAAAAAGTGAAAAATTGACAATTTTATTATTCGATTTAGCAATTTTAGGTTGATAAGGCAATCAAACATTTGGTTTTTCTACCTGCAAATTACCTGCAAATTTTTAAAGGCAAAAGCTACAGTCAATGTAGCCATGATAAACTTAAAATTAACTCCTGATAAGAGGAGGAGGAAAAAAGACAACACATACCCATTAATCTTTAGAATTAACTATAAAGGAGAAACAAGGGATATTAAAACAGGGTATTCAGCAAAAGAATCTGATTGGAGTACAAAAACTGGTTTTATAAAAGATAGCCACCCATTTTATAATGTAGTTGCGCCAAGAATAAATGAATTAAGACTTCAATATTTATCAAAATTAGCTGAATACGAAAAAGCTAACCCAAGAATAAATTTACAGGAAGCTAAAGATTTTATTATCTGTTTGCCTAAAAAGCAGGTAACGGTTTATTCCTTTTGGGAAACTGAAATAGAGCAATTGTATAAAGCCAATAGAAATGGTGGGGCACAAATCTACAAAGAAGCTTTGATAGCTGTAAACAAGGTAAAAAGCCTTAAAATCCCATTTGAAAAACTTGATTACAATTTTGTAAAAGAAGTTGAAACAGACTTTTTAAATAGAGGAGTAAAGCAAAATACTATTGGAATTCATTATAGAGCATTGAGAGCCATCTTTAACAAAGCAATTAATGCAAAAGTAGTATCTTATGAATATTACCCCTTTAGGTCATTCAGAATAAAAAAAGGGGTTACTATTCCGAGAAATATATCTTTAGAAGAAATGAAAAGGTATTTTAATTTAAATATTGATAAAACTTCTAATTTGTATGATAGTTGGCTTTTAGGGCAACTTATTTTTATGCTGATAGGAATTAACTTCAAAGACTTAGTAATGCTTACAGAAGCAGATTTAAGGGCTGATAGAGTGTTTTATAAACGCGCTAAAACCAAAAAACTCTATAGTATAAAACTATTACCAAAAGCACAGGAAATAATCAACTACTTTAGGAAGGAAGAAAACCCAACACTTTTAGGTAAGCTATCAAAGGAAGAAATTGAAAACAAAACAAGATTTACACTTTTGATAAGGCAGAAGAATAAAACCTTTAATAAACACCTTGCTAAACTAAGTGCTATGGTAGGATGTAAAGAAAAAATAACTGGTTATGTATTTAGATATACTTGGGCTAACATAGCTAAACAGCTTGGATACTCTAAAGATTTAATTGCAGAAGCTTTAGGTCATGATTATGGTAACAGAGTAACTGGAATTTATTTACAGGGATATGATTTGGAGTTAGTAGATGAAATGAATAAATCTATTTTAGATGCTATCATTACATAAGTAATTAGGCAAGGTGAAAGCTTTGCCTTTTTATTTAAATTCAAAATAGTAGTATTTACAAGCCCTACAGACAATTCTACTAACATAATAGATAAGTAATACTTAGAATATTATAATAATAGGATTAAAGGGAAATGATTAAAAAAAAAGTATTTGGCTTTAATCTAAATTTTCTTTGGTAATTTAAAATCGAATAAATCTGAAACAGGTACATCCAAAGTCCTTGCAATTGTAAAAATAGTGCTAACAGTAGGGTTTATTTTGATAGTTTCTATTCTTGCTATCTGTGAAAGTGTAAGCCCTGATTCATAAGCTAAATCTTCTTGGGTATAACCTTTTTTAGCCCTAACCTGCTTTAATTTCTTAGCTAAAAGCGTTAACCCTTCTTCATCAAAGATTAAAACACGCTTAATTTTCTTAGCTTTTTTCACAAGCCAAATAG
>CAIXZI010000291.1 GCA_903923915.1 uncultured Bacteroidota bacterium | reverse complement strand
TATTTTTTTAATTCAATTCTTTCTGAAGTGTTTTTTTTGTTTTTTGTTGTAATGTAACGAGATGTACCCGGTTTGCCGGTTGCAGCATGCTCGGTGCATTCTAAAATTACTTGTATTCTGTTTTGTTTCTTTGCCATGACTATTTAATTATAATAAGGGGTGCAAATGTACGAGCAATTATTTAATATTCAAAAAATAATTAGCATTTCTTTCATTTTTAATTCCGCCATTTTAATACTTATACTATATTTGCAGCCTTAAAAAAATTAAAATTTAAAGGATTTTTATGCAAAATAGAGGAGCTATTACAACATTTGCCGTGCTACTTGGGCTGGCGTGTATTTTTTATTTATCGTTTACATGGGTTACGCGCGGCGTAGAAAAAGACGCGTTTGCCTTTGCAGACACGTACACCGCTAACGCAGTTACCCAAAAAGCGGCAACAGATTACGCTAAAGGAGATGCTTCAAAAGAGCGTTCTTTCTTAGATTCAGTAAAAAATGCTAAGGCAGATTATTACTTAGATTCTATGAAAACCGTTACGGTTTATGATATTTTAATCACTAAATACACCTATGATGAGTGTAAACAAAAGGAAATTAACCTTGGTTTAGATTTACGTGGTGGTATGAACGTTACTCTTGAGGTATCTGTGGCAGACATCATTAAAAACCTGGCTAATAATAACCCTGATGCTGATTTTAACAAAGCCATTGCTCAAACGCAAAAAAACTTAGGTGTTAATAACAACAAGCCTTTTGTTACTTTATTTGCTGAAACCTACAAGCAAATTGCTCCAAATGGTCGTTTAGCTCCATTGTTTCAAACTATTGAAAACAAAGGAAAAATTGATTATAACGATAATAACGATAAAGTAATTGTTTTCTTAAACGAACGTGTTGAAGAAGCGGTAAATAACTCAGAAACTACATTCCGTAGCCGTATCGATCGTTTTGGGGTATCTCAACCAAACATTCAAAAATTAGAGTCAACAGGTCGTATCTTAATTGAATTACCTGGTGTAAAAGATAAAGACCGTGTACGTAAATTATTACAAGGTACTGCAAACTTAGAGTTTTGGGAAACTTATGAAAATGCTGAGTTAGGTCAATACTGGCCAGAAGCTAACAAAAAAGTTAAAGCACTTTTAAATCCTGATTTAGCTAAAGCAGATAGCTTAAAAGCTGATACAGTAGGTGCTGCTGCAAAAGCAGATTCTCTTAAAAAAGTAGCCGGTAAAAAATTAACTCCTGCAGAAATTGAAAAAGCAAAAGCTGATGCAGTTGCTAAAGCAAAAGAAGATAGCACTAACAGAGCAAAAGAATCTTTAGCGCAAAAATTAAAAGCAGAAACTAAAACAGATACTACTAAAAAGGCAGCTAATGATACTGCGGTTGCTAATTACAAAGCAAACAACCCATTGTATTCAATGGCTGGTCCGTTGGTTCCAAACATCTCTCAAGATGGTAAATATTTTGGTTTAGGCTCGGTAGTTGGTTATGCTCGCACAAAAGATACTGCGCAAATTAACTCTTGGTTAAACAATCCTAAAGTTCGTTCGGTGTTCCCTTCTAAAGTGCGCTTTATGTGGGATGCTAAACCAGGCAAAGGTGGCGAAGTAATTACTTTATATGCTATTAAAACTACAGATCGTAACGGTAAAGCCGCTATGTATGGCGATATCATTGACGAAGCTCGTAAAGATTTTCAACAACAAACAGGTGAAATTGCTATTAGCATGACCATGAAAGGTGATGCAGCGCAGAAATGGGCTAAATTAACCAAAGCTAACTCTCCAAAAGACAGCAAAAGCCGTGGACGTTGTATTGCTATTGTAATGGATAACGCAGTTTATTCTGCTCCAACCGTAAATGGCGAAATACCTAACGGAAGCTCTCAAATTACAGGTAACTTTGATAACCGCGAGGCAGACGCTTTAGTGGCTATTTTAGGTGCAGGTAAACTTCCTGCTCCGGCTCGTATTGTTGAAGAAACAGTTGTAGGTGCTACATTAGGACAAGAATCTATTTCAAATGGTTTAATGTCTTTTGTGATAGCGTTTATTGTTATCCTATTATTTATGGCTATGTACTATAACAAAGCGGGTTGGGTTGCCAATTTAGCCTTGCTTATAAACTTATTCTTTATTATGGGTATCCTAACGTCTTTGGGCGCTACTTTAACTCTTCCTGGTATTGCCGGTATCGTATTAACTATTGGTTTATCGGTAGATGCAAACATCTTAATTTTTGAACGT
>CAIXZI010000290.1 GCA_903923915.1 uncultured Bacteroidota bacterium | reverse complement strand
GTATTCATTAGTTTTCTTAGCTTTAAAAATGGCATAAAACCCGATGTTTGGTGCGCCTTATTTTGGATAGTTTTGTTTTTTGCAGGCATTAATGCGGCATCCAAGAGTTTTTTTACCGAGAGTAAAGCCAGAAGTATTTATAACTACACACTTTATCATCCAACCGAATTTGTAATTTCTAAAACAATTTACAACATCATTTTACTTTGGGCAGTTTGCCTTTGCAGTGTTTTATGTTTTAGCTGGATGATAAATTATCCGGTACAAAATTCGTTATTATTTGTAATCACTTTATTGTTAGGAAGCGCAGCCTTGGCGGGCTCTTTAACATTAATGAGCTGCATAGCCTCTAAAACAGGAAATAGTTACTCGGTTATGAGTTTATTAAGCATGCCGGTTTGTATTCCTGTTATGTTGTTATCGCTACGCCTTACAAAAAATGCAATTGATGGATTAGACTGGAGCGTTAGCTATAAATATCTTGGCGGTTTGTTTATAATTGATGTGATAATTATCACTTTGTCGCTTTTTTTATTTAGGTATCTTTGGAAAGAATAAAACAATGAAATAGTTCTGTTTCAAAAACACAAAAAAAGAAAACAGGACTATACCATATGGCAAATGAAAAACAATAAAAATTGCATATGAAAAATTGGTGGTGGAAAATAGTGGCAATTGCTATGGTGTTATTCTCCATTGCTATGGGATTTTTAGGCAATGTACCCCGCTTAAATATTTTAAACGAAACTATTCGTAACCTTTATTTTCACGTGCCCTTATGGTTTGCCATGTTGGTTCAAATGGGCATATCATGGGTATTTGCTTTGATGTATTTAAATGGATATAAAATTAAGTATGATATTTTATCATCGCGGGCAGCTTATGTAGGTGGTATGTTTGCTTTACCAGGTATTATTACTGGCTCTATTTGGGCAACTTACACTTGGGGTAAACCTTGGGTAGCTGATGACCCTAAACTACAAGGTGTAATGGCTGCTATGCTGGTTTATTTTGTATATTATTTATTACGAGCCTTAATACCCGATGCGCAAACCAAAGCACGTATATCGGCCGTGTACAACATCTTTGCCTTTATAATGACCTTTGTTTTTATTATGATTTATCCCCGTTTGGCACCAAACTCATTGCACCCGGGCAATGGTGGTAACCCTGCATTTGGTAAATACGATATGGATAATATGATGCGCCTTGTTTTTTATCCTGCCTGCATAGGCTGGATTTTAATGAGCGTTTGGCTTTTAAATGTTTTAAACAGAATGAAAAAATTACAATACAATTTAGATAACGATGAAAAAATTGATTAATTTGACTATGAGCCGATTTGACAATTTGAGAATGAAAAGATTATTCTTTTTTAATTTTGCATTTTTAATTATTCATTCGTTTTCTTTTGCCCAAGAAACAATCCCTCAAATGGCAGATACTTTTCGTGCTGATGGAAAAATTTATGTGGTAGTGCTTGTGCTATCTGTTGTGTTTGCTTGCTTGGCTACCTATTTAATTATTATAGATAGAAAATTAAAAAAATTAGAAGACATCTTTTCTAACAAAAAATAATTATGACACAAGCGAAAAGAGCTTCATTTTACCATTAAAAATTAAGTAAATCAAAATGAAAAAAACACACATCGCCATTATAATACTTGTAGCCGTTGGTATTGGTGCATTAATTGCAACCCTTGGCATGAGCGGAGATGAATATGCAAATTTCACTAAAGCCGAAGCAAACACTGATGTAGAATATCACGTAGTGGGTAAATGCGATAAAGAAAAACCAAGCGAATACAACCCGGCTGTTGATACAGACGCCTTTACTTTTTATATGGTTGATAAAGATAACGTTGAAAAGAAAGTTGTTTTACATAAAAGCAAACCACAAGATTTTGAACGTGCCGAACAGATTGTAATTATTGGGAAAATGCAAGGTGGCGAATTTCACGCCAAAGATATTTTGATGAAATGCCCATCAAAATATAATAATGAAAAACCAACCGCTACCGACGATAAAAAAGGGTAGTTTAGTTTAACGCAATCCGGCATTAATATCTATCAAAGCTTTAGACCCCGGGCAAAGTTCTTCTTTTTTAAGCGCATTTAAAGCCTTATCGCTTGTATTTAATAATTGATGTAACTCAACTGTTTCGGGATTCATATATAAAAGTCCGGTAAGTATTTCTTGTTTTTGCTTAGCATGCTGTATAGCATTCATAGCAGATACTCTATCCAACGGATCCCAATCTTGTGCCAACTTATGCAATGCAATAGAAGAACCATCGTGCATTTTTACCTTTTGCAAACTTCCTTCATCGTAGCTGGTAGTTATTTCTTTTGCTTCAGGTACAAAATCTATGGTTGAAGTTGCCTCTACATGATGACGAACATAGTCATACGATTTTGTTGAACCCACATTATTATTAAAGGTAACACAAGGAGAAATAACATTTATAAACGCAAAGCCCGGGTGCTTAATGGCAGCTTTAATTAATGGAATTAATTGCGTTTTATCCCCTGAAAAACTTTGAGCCACAAAAGTTGCACCCAATTCTATCGCTAAGCTTGATAGATCAATGCCTTCAAATAAATTTACGTGACCCGATTTGTTTTTAGAGCCTTCATCAGCCGTTGCAGAGTCTTGTCCTTTAGTTAAACCATAACAACCATTATTCATCACAATGTAAATCATGTTTAAATTACGACGTATAACATGTACAAATTGCCCCATACCAATAGAGGCCGTATCACCATCACCACTTACACCAAAATAAATTAAATCTTTATTAGCTAAGTTAGCTCCGGTTGCTACAGATGGCATACGCCCGTGAACAGAATTAAAGCCATGCGAATTGCTTAAAAAATAGGCAGGTGTTTTTGATGAACAACCAATGCCCGAAAGTTTTGCCAAACGATGTGGTTCAATATTCATTTCAAAACAAGTTTGCACAACGGCTGCACTAATTGAATCGTGCCCGCAACCTGCACACAGTGTTGAAAGAGACCCTTCGTAATGATCTACAGTATATCCTAATTTATTTTTTGGAAGCTCAGGATGACGAAATTTTGGCT
>CAIXZI010000289.1 GCA_903923915.1 uncultured Bacteroidota bacterium | reverse complement strand
TATTTCATTAACTGAATTAGGAAAACTATGTTGAAGAAAAGAATCATTCCCTGTCTGGATATTAAAGATGGAAGAACTGTAAAAGGTGTAAATTTTATTGATATACGCGATGCCGGAGATCCTATTGAATTAGCCAAACGCTATGTAAAAGAAGGAGCTGACGAGTTAGTTTTTTTAGATATTTCAGCCACAAATGAAAAAAGAAAAACTTTAGTAGAGTTAGTAAGTAAAATAGCGAAGGAAATTAATATTCCTTTTACGGTGGGCGGCGGCATTAATTCTTTAGAAGATGCCAGATTGGTTATTGAAGCAGGAGCAGATAAGGTTAGCCTTAACTCATCGGCAGTTAAAAGTCCGGAATTAATTTCAGAAATAGCTGCTCAGTTTGGTAATCAATGTGTTGTTGTGGCTATTGATACCAAATTTGATTCTAATGAATGGGCGGTATATATACATGGCGGCAAAACACCCACGCAATTAAAAACAATTGAGTGGGCAAAACAAGCAGAAGAATTGGGTGCAGGCGAGATACTGTTAACATCAATGAATAACGACGGAACCAAAGATGGTTTTGCTTTAGATATAACTAATTTGGTAAGTTCGTCTGCAAATATTCCTGTTATTGCATCAGGCGGCGCAGGAGCGAAGTCGCATTTTAAAGATGTGTTTTTGCAGACAAAAGCCAGCGCAGCATTAGCAGCCAGCATTTTTCACTTTGGAGAAATTAGCATTACGCAATTAAAAAAATATTTAAAAACAGAAAACATAGCTATAAGATGAAGATAGATTTTAATAAAACCAACGGATTAGTTCCAGTAATTATACAAGATGAAATAACCTTGCAAGTATTAATGCTTGGCTATATGAATGAAGAGGCTTTCTTAAAAACTAAACAGGAAGCCAAGGTTACTTTTTTTAGCCGAAGCAAAAACAGGTTATGGACAAAGGGCGAAACCTCCGGTAATTTTTTATACGTAAAGGATATCAAACTTGATTGTGATAACGATACACTTTTAATTAAAGTAAGTCCGCAAGGGCCAACTTGTCATACCGGCGCAACTAATTGTTTTAATGAAGAAACAGCAAAAGGTTTTTTATATGCGTTGGAAAAAACAATCTCGCAGCGTATAGATACTAATGATGAGAGCTCCTACACAAATAAGTTGTTTAAAAGAGGCATTAATAAAGTAGCGCAAAAAGTAGGTGAGGAAGCTGTTGAATTAGTTATTGAAGCAAAAGATAATAACGATGATTTATTTAAAAATGAAGCGGCTGATTTATTATATCACTTCATTATTTTGCTAAAAGCAAAAGGCATGAGTATAATAGATATTGAAGAAGAATTAAAAAAACGCTCTAAATAAATCTTTTACCCAATTAACATAACCAATAAATTTTGAGTTACCTCATTACTTAGAATAGTTTGGTTTTTGTTATTTATTAAAACCGTCATAGATTTATCAAAAGCTTGAATTTCTTTTACTTCAATACTATTGTTAATAGTTAAACTTGTCTTATTAAGGAATTGTAAAAAAGCTGTTGAGTGATTACAAACCCCCACCAATTTATATCTCTTATTTACAATAACCTCAGATAGAAGCATGGCTTTTAATAAAGGCATTTTACCGTTTTTATCAGGTATCGGATCGCCATGTGGGTCAAATTGAGGAAAGCCCAAAAATTTATCTAATTGCACTAAAAGTTTTTCGCTCTGAATATGTTCTAATTGTTCCGCAACTTCATGTACTTCGTCCCAAGAAAAATCCAATTTTTCATATAAAAAAGTTTCCCACAGACGATGCTTGCGTATAATTTTTAATGCACTTTTTTTGCCTGTGTTAGTAAGCGTTATTTTGCCATATTTTTCATAGTCAATTAATTTTTTTTCTTTCAGCCGTTTAAGCATATCTGTTGCTGTGGCTGGTTTTACACCTAAATTAGCTGCTAATTCATTGGTTCCAGCCTCTTCGTCAGAGTTTTCTTGTGTTAATCTAAACAAAGCTTTTAAATAATTTTCTTCTGTAAATGATAACATAAATACAAATATAACCAAAATATCAAACTTTATTTGTTAGATTAATCTAACTATTATATATTTGTTAACTAAACAATAAATAGCAGATACATCGACGCTTAGTCAAATGAGTCATCATCATACAGATAAAAAATCATTGAGTGAGGTACATCAAAGTGTTGATGTAAGTAATATTAAATCTCCGTTTAAAAAATTTTTAGCATTTGCAGGTCCAGCTTATTTAATTAGTGTGGGTTATATGGACCCAGGTAATTGGGCAACCGATATTACCGGCGGAAGTAAATTTGGTTACTCATTATTGTGGATATTAGTTGTATCTAACGCAATCGCTTTATTATTGCAAAGTTTTTCAGCAAGATTAGGAATTGTTACGGGCAAAGATTTGGCGCAGGCTTCTCGAGATATGTATCCTCCCATTATTAATTTTTGCTTATACATTTTTGCTGAAATAG
>CAIXZI010000288.1 GCA_903923915.1 uncultured Bacteroidota bacterium | reverse complement strand
GGGTAAATATTTAGCTCGTTTTTGTTTGTTAATTGCTCTATGCCTGCGCATTCTCCACAATTAAGTGTAACTTTTCTTACACGGAAATTGTCATAGTCAGCTATATATAAATTACCTAAAGCATCAAGGGCTATTCCTAACGGTTCGTATAATTCTGCCATAGATGCCTGTCCTCCATCTCCGCTAAAACCCCTTATGCCATTTCCTGCTATAGTACTAATAATACCCGCAGTATTTATTTTACGTATAACATTATTCCCATCGTCCGCAATAAATAAATTACACATAGCATCAAAAACTATTCCATAAGGTATGTTTAGTTCTGCAGCAGTAGCATTCCCTCCATCACCAGTGTAACCCTGTGTTCCGGTACCTGCAAAAGTTGATATAATACCCGCAGTATTTACCTTACGAATGCGAAAATTTGCCATATCTGTTATATAAAGATTACCTGCGCCATCAAAAGTTATGTTTGATGGAGAATTTAATTTTGCAGCAATAGCCTGCCCGCCATCTCCACTATAACCTCCTAAAGCACCGTTTCCAGCGACAGTGCTTATAATGCCTGCTGTATTAACCTTGCGTATACGATTATTCCCTTCATCAGCAATATATAAATTACCCATAACATCAAAAGCTATACAGGTTGGAGAATTTAATTTTGCAGCAATTGCTTGTCCGCCATCTCCATTATAACCAGCTGTTCCATTTCCGGCTATAGTAGTTATGATTCCTGAAGAAGTAACTTTGCGGATACAACTATTACCAATATCACATATATATAAATTACTAAATGAATCAAATCCTAAACCAATTGGAGTATTTAATTTTGCGGCACTTGCTTGCCCCCCATCTCCGCTATAACCTCCTGTTCCTTCTCCGGCAAAGGTACTTATGATGCCTGCTGTACTTACTTTGCGTATACGTTGATTACCATTATCTGCTATATACAAATTACCTGCGGCATCACAAGCTACACCATAAGGGATATAAAACTCAGCGGCAGTTGCTGCCCCACCATCTCCGCTATAACCTCCAGTTCCATTACCTGCTACCGTAGTTATAATTTGTGCATGCGTTTTTATTGAAAAAAATACGACTAAAAGAATAAGTAATTTTTTCATGTGTAGTATTTATATTTAAAGATACATAAAAATAAATACGAAATCTAAATGTCTTTATATCTCTTTGTCTCCTCTCAAAAAAAACCTTACTTTCGCAGCACAAAATTTAGTAAAATGAGCTACGATGTTATAGTTATAGGAAGTGGTCCGGGTGGTTATGTTGCTGCCATACGCGCTTCGCAGTTAGGTTTAAAAACCGCTATTGTTGAACGCGAAAACCTTGGAGGCATTTGCCTTAACTGGGGTTGTATACCAACCAAAGCCCTTTTAAAAAGCGCCCAAGTGTTTGAGTATTTAAACCACGCTAAAGAGTATGGCATTAGTGCCGATAACGTTAAAGCCGATTTTGGCGCTGTTGTAAAACGCAGCCGCGATGTGGCTGATGGGATGAGCAAAGGCATTCAGTTCTTAATGAAAAAGAATAAAATTGATGTTATTATGGGTACCGCTAAGGTTAAACCCGGCAAAAAGGTAGAAGTTACCGCTGCCGATAAAACCGTAGTTACACATGATGCAAAACATATTATTGTGGCTGTTGGTGCTCGCTCTCGCGAGTTACCTAACTTGCCACAAGACGGCAAAAAAATTATTGGTTATCGCCAGGCTATGACTTTACCTAAACAACCTAAAAGCTTGGTAGTAGTGGGTTCTGGTGCTATAGGTATTGAGTTTGCTTATTTCTATGCTACTATGGGTACTAAAGTTACCGTGGTAGAATTTATGCCAAACATTGTTCCGGTAGAGGACGAAGACGTATCTAAACAATTAGAAAAATCACTTAAAAAAGCGGGTATAGATATTATGCTTAACGCTTCGGTTGAAAGTGTTGATACCAAAGGAGATTTATGCAAAGTAAATATTAAAACCGCTACCGGAAATAGTTTTGTAGATGCCGAAGTAGTTTTATCTGCTGTGGGTATTCAAACCAATTTAGAAAACCTTGGCCTTGAAGAGGTTGGTATTGCTACCGATAAAGGAAAAATACTAACCGATAAATTTTATGCAACCAATGTACCGGGCTATTATGCTATTGGCGATTGCGTTGGTGGACAAGCCTTGGCACACGTTGCCAGCGCAGAAGGTATTACTTGCGTAGAGAAAATTGCAGGTCATCATCCAGAACCAATTGATTACAATAACATACCGGGTTGTACGTATTGTCAGCCAGAGATTGCTTCGGTTGGTTATACTGAGAAAAAAGCAAAAGAAGCCGGTTACGAAATTAAGGTTGGTAAATTTCCGTTCACCGCATCTGGTAAAGCAAAAGCTGCCGGTGCTCCTGATGGATTTATTAAACTTGTTTTTGATGCCAAATACGGCGAGATTTTAGGTGCACACATGATTGGTGCAAACGTAACCGAAATGATTGCTGAGATTGTTGTGGCTCGTAAATTAGAAGCAACCGGACATGAACTAATTAAATCGGTTCATCCGCACCCAACTATGAGTGAGGCTATTATGGAGGCTGCTGCTGCTGCTTACGGAGAGGTTATCCACTTATAAATGATGAAACCAGCCCACATATTTCGACAAGCTCAATATGACGCAGCGCACAGTCAGTCTGAGCCTGTCGAAGACTCTGCTGGCATTACATCAAAACATAAACTGCTTGCCAGTTCAATTTTTAAATTGGCTAATTTTCTAATTGTCGCATTTGTTATTTCTTCTTGCAATCATTCAGAAAATAAAGAAACTGCGCCACGCGTTTTTAATGAATATCATTATGCCTTAGATTCGGTTATTAAAAGCAAAGATGGCATTTTAGGTGGTATTGAATTAGGACAAAGTAAAACAGTTATTCCTACCAGAGAGGTAAGTCAAGCTATTGAAAAATCTGCTAACCACATTACTTTCGAACAAAAGATTGATTCAATCAGTAAATACAACATTACGTATTCGTTAGAAAACGATACTATTACCGAGATTGAAGTGCAAATTATTTCGCAAAACAGTGATGAAGGCGAAAAAATAATGGCCGATTTAAAAAAGTATTATCAGCAAAAATATACAGCTCCAGTAATGGATAAAGGTTATTTTGTGTTTAATTGCTTTGATAGTAAAAAACGAAACTTTACCATTACCCTTACCGATAACAGCGACCCCAATAATTCGGTTATTGAATTGTTTGTTTACAGAGAGAAATAGGCATTTTTAGCTTAGTCTCTATTTTTTTCACATTTACCGCACAATATTTGGTTTTGAATGTTTTTTACATACATTTGAAGCACCACTAAACACATCAAAATGATTAAAAAAGTAGTTTCTCTATTTCTTATTTTAGGAACAAGTGTATTATGCGCAAAGCCAATAATACCAAGCACTGCAAAAAAAGTAGCTCAAAATTTTTACAAGCAAAATGCTAAAACAGATGTAACATCTGTTGATTTAGCTTATACAGGCTTAACAGCATCTGGCAAACCTGCTTATTACGCATTTAATATTAATACTAACGGAGGTTTTGTTATCGTATCTGCAGATGATGCAGCAAGCCCTATTATAGGTTATTCAACAAAAGATAACTTTGTGGTTCCTGAAGCCTACACTACCATTGGGCATTGGCTAGCTATACGTGCAAAAGAAATAGATAATATACAAAACTTAAATATACTTCCTTCAGCCAGCATTACTTTAGATTGGACAAAATATATAACTAATAATGCTGCATTAAATCAAAGGCATTCAAATACCGGTTCTACTATGAGTGTTGGTGCACAACCACTTGTACAATCAACCTGGAATCAATCTCCAAATTATAACGCTTTATGTCCGGGTGGCTCTGTAACAGGCTGTGTGGCTACAGCTATGGCACAAATTATGCGTTATTGGAATTACCCGGCAAAAGGTACAGGCTCAAGCTCATATTGCGATTGTACTTCTCAAGGTTTTTCAAATAACTACGGTACGTTATCAGCCAACTATGGTACAACAACCTACAACTGGGCTAATATGCCTTTAGCATTAAACACTCATAATAATGATGTTGCTACTCTTAACTACCATTGTGGTATTAGTGTTAATATGGATTACGCTCCATCCGGAAGTGGTGCTTGGGTTATTTCATCAGATGATCCAATTTGCGCACAAAACTCGTACGTTACTTATTTTGGGTATGATCCAACAACTATTCAAGGGCTTAATCGCTCTGATTATGATGACTCTACATGGACTGCACTTTTAAAAAATGATATTGATATTGGAAGACCTATACAATACGTTGGTGATGACCCTGCAGAAGGTGGACACACATGGGTTTGTGATGCTTACGACCAAAACAATTTTTTCCATATGAATTGGGGTTGGGGAGGTTCTAATAATGGTTATTTTTTACTAAATAATTTACAAACAACAAATGGCTCATTTAACCCGTCTGTTGGTCATGAGGCTGTTATTGGTATTGTGCCAATGGCTAGTAATAGTATAGATGCAGGCATTCCGGCAATTAACTCGCCTTCCGGTTTTTATTGTGGAAGCAGTTTACAGTTTACACCAACTTTTAAATTACAAAACTTTGGTAGTGATGTACTTACCTCTTGTGTTATTAATTATAAAATTGATAACGGTGCTATTCAAACTCAAAACTGGACCGGTTCATTAGTTTTTGGGCAATCAACCATTGTAAATCTTCCAGTCTATACATCAAGTGTGGGTTCACATACACTGGTATGTTATAGCAGTAGTCCTAATAATTTTGTTGACCAAAACGCTTCAAACAACCAATCAACTGTTTATTACACCATTACTACAAGTGCAAGTTTACCGGTTGTAGAAGGTTTTGAAACCACTTTACTTCCTTCTGCCACTTGGAATGTTTCTCATACTTCGGCTACCGGAATAGATTTTTCGGTTAGTAATAATGCAGCCGCTACCGGCGTTAAATCTGCTATGATAGATAATATGAGTAATGTTGCCGGAAATAACAGTACGCTACAAACATCTTCTTCGTATGATTTATCATCGTTGACTTCTCCTGCATTATCCTTTAAAGTAGCTTATCAGGCAAAAGCAAGTACCAATAATGATAAATTACAAGTTTACACTTCTACAGATTGCGGTGCAAGTTGGCAATCTAGATGGGCACGTTGGAGTCCTACATTATCAGCGCTTGGAGGAGTTGGAAGCAATGCTTATATACCAACATCTACTGAATTTACTACTTACACCGTTAATATAAATGCAGTGGCAGCCAATACTAGCGTATTATTTAAATGGGAGTTTTATGCTGATCCACACGGTGTTGGTAACAATCTTTATATAGATGATATTAATATTATTAATGCGCCACAGGCTGCAAGTATTCAAAATTTGGCAGAAGCTGTTAGTTTAAATTTATATCCAAATCCATCTACCGGAATGATTAATGTGACTTTTAATTTTACGGAGAAACACAATGTTTCTATCGAGGTAGTTGATATGATTGGCAGAGTTGTAGAAACTAAAGAGGCTGCATCATATCAGGCAGGCGAAGCTGTTATTACACTTGGAACTAAAAATACGTATCAAACCGGTGTTTACTTTGCCAACATTAATATTGATGGGCAAAAAATATCTAAGAAGATTATAATAGATTAAGTAATAAATTAAAAGACAATAAAAAAGCCCCACTTCAAACAGAAATGGGGCTTTTTTTATGAGCGAATAAATTAGTGAAGGACAACATTATAAACATGCCCGCTAATGGTTATGGCAGCCATATTATCGCAGGCACCCGTACCAAAATTAATATAGCGAGTTGGCTTGGTGCCCGGTGTAAAATCTAATTCGCCCGCTACAAAATATTTACGATAGCCATTGCAATTAAAATTACGCACCAACCAGGCTGATTGTGCTACACTTGCTGTAAAACTTTCGCCATTAGCCGATGTACCGCTGGCAGAACCATACACAGCTATTTGCGCATGAGCCCAATCTATTGGCTGATTGTTAGGGCGTTCGCCTGATAATAATACTTTTGTTTTATTGGTAGTCCATTGTATGGTTTTTCCGTTTGATTTTGTTATGCTCATGCTTGCGGTAATGCTCCAAGTAAGGTCACCATTGGTAATATGTCCTAAATTTTTAATTGTTTTGCTGCTAATATTTACGGCATTTCCATCAACCACATAATTAGAAGAAGAAACATTAATCACATTGCCCGAATCGCGATAATTTAATCCGGCGGTGTAAATGTATTGAAGTATCCCGCTACGTGTGCGACCATCTAAGCCTGCACAACCAGTACCAAAGTTTATCGTTAAAGTATCATTATCTGTATTATTAAGAGCTGCAACAGTAATGGTAGCACAGGTAGAATAAATATTTTCTTCGGCATGAACAAGTTTGTATGTTGTGGTAGCCCCATAAGAAGCCTGCTCGCCAATATTTACAATATCGTTAGAGTGAGTTTCTACCTGCGTATGGTCTGCGGCCGCATCAGTATCACTATCTACAACTTCTTTTTTCTTGCAAGATGAAAAAATTAAACCTGCCGACAAAGTGGCTAAAGCTAATGAAGTGATGATTATTTTTTTATTCATTTTGGTTTTGTTTTTTGTAAGATGCTTTGTTTTAAGAAAGGTTTAATCAGATTAAAGTTAATTAAAAAAATTACTTGTTTATAAAATT
>CAIXZI010000287.1 GCA_903923915.1 uncultured Bacteroidota bacterium | reverse complement strand
TTTAGTGCTTTGATGTATTTATTACTGTTAGGTTTAATAAAAATACATAAAATTATTCAACCATCTATTTATCAGCAACTTAAAATAGTGTTTTATAGAAATAGCATGACAAGTTAATAAAAATGAGAAATTTAATTTTCTATAAATTATTTAAAACTTGATTAAACCTTGAATTAGTTTTATCATCCAAGGTAAAACGCAACAATTAATTTATATGATAAAACGAATCCAAACTTTTTTTGTGGCCATTTTTTTGGTAATTATTTTAGGATTCAGTAATGATGTTTTTGCACAAACTCATTCCATAGTGTTAGGAAGACCAACAGATACTTCTATAACGGCAAGCATTATGTTTGATCAAAACGTACAATACTATATAACTTACGGAACCCAATCAGCCGTATATACCCACACCACTAGTGTGATTACTAATACAATTAATATACCGGACGAAGTTGATTTGGGAGGATTAACCCCAAATACAAAACATTATTATAAGGTGTTTTATAAAGTAGTGGGTAATCCAAACTACACATTTACACCCGAATATTCATTTCACACGCAACGCGCACCAGGCAGTTCGTTTGTGTTTACACTCGAATCTGATGAGCATCTTTATGATTATGGTGATGCTAACTTATATAATTACACCCTTCAGAACGAAGCTAAATCCAACCCTGATTTTATGATGACTTTAGGAGATATTTTCGGTGACGACCATTATCCAACAACGATGACTTCGCACCAAATGGATTCATTACATGAAGTTTACAGACCAAGATTAGGTGCAGTAACTCATTCTATTCCTTTTTACATTGCGTTAGGTAATCATGAAGGAGAAAAGGATTATTGGTTGCTTCAAAGCCCACCTAATAATATTGGTGTTTATGGAACATTAGCGAGAAAAAAATATTATCCAAATCCTTATCCAAATAGTTTTTATTCAGGCAATACAAATGCTGAGGCTTATGGTATGGGAGAACCCGAAGATTATTATTCGTTTACTTGGGGAGATGCTTTATTTGTTGTGCTTGACCCATATCGTTTTGACTGTGACACATCCGCCAAGCCAACTGGTTGGAATTGGACTTTAGGATTTACGCAATACACTTGGTTACAAAATGTATTGCAAAATAGTTCTGCAAAATTCAAATTTGTTTTCTTACACCACCCATTAGGAGAGAACAGAGGTGGAATAATACCAGCGAGGCAGTATGAGTGGGGAGGATATCAAGGGCCTACAAGCACAAATTATACTTTTCCAACACATCGTCCGGGTTGGGCAATGCCAATACATAAGTTGTTTGTAACCTATGGTGTAAATATTTTGTTCCAAGGGCATGACCATTTATTTGCTCGAGAAGTTATGGATAGTGTAATTTATCAAGAAGTGCCTATGGCAGCTGACTCAACCTATCAAAAAGGTATGCTTGCTAATGCAAGTGCCTATACCGCCGACACTTTGGCTGGAACGGGTCACATTAGAGTTACCGTTAATTCCTCGTGTGTTAAAGTAGAGTATGTTTTATCCTATTTACCAAAAGATACTTTGTCGGGCGTAAATCATAACGATTCTGTTGCCTTTTCCTATGTCGTTGGAGCTTGCGCCGCAACTGGCATCAATACAATAAATGCCAATAATTTTATTAAAGTTTTTCCAAATCCAGCTAAAGATAAAATAACGGTGCAATTGCCCGAAGGAACAAAAAATTATCAAATTCAATTATCAAATGCTTTTGGACAGAAAATACTACAAACACAATCAAACGAAATTGACGTAAGCTCAGTTTCAAGCGGCATTTATTTTTTAAGTATTGATACAGATAATTATCACGCCAATAAAAAAGTAATTATTACAAGATAAAAAATTTAACCCTTAATTAAAATTTATGAGAATATTTTTTACAGCAGCACTTACATTTTTATTGTGCAAAGTAACTTTTGGTCAGAATTTGTGGCATACCGAAATACTTGGAAGACCAACCAATAATAGTATTACCGTTCAATTAATTTTCACTGACTCGGCAGATGTCCAAGTCCAATATGGAACAACGAGCGGTGTTTATCCAAATCAAACTACTTGGCAAACCTTTGCTGATAGTGTGCCTGCTGAAATAATTGTATCCGGATTAATAGCCAATACAAAATACTACTATCGAGTAAGCTATCGTAAGCACGGAACAACGATTGTAACAAATCGCCCTGAACATACGTTTCAAACACAACGCCCTACAGGAACAGCTTTTAAATTTGCTGTTCAGGCTGACCCACATTTAGATGCGTCGAGTGACACAGCTTTATATAGGAGATGCCTACAAAATCAATTAGCAGACAATCCTGATTTTATGATTGATTTAGGTGATTTTTTAATGACCGATAAATTATTAAACAGCTCGCATATTGTGCCATTTGATACCATACCTTATCGCTGCAATTTGTTGCGGTCTAAGTATGAAATATCTTGTCATTCAATGCCTTTATTTAACGTAATAGGTAATCATGAAGGTGAAGAAGGTTGGTATAATGTTAGCCCTCCTAATAACATTGCCATTTGGGATGCGCAGCAACGAACCAAATACTTTGTTAATCCTTATCCAAATAACTTTTATTCAGGTGATACATCAAACACACCGTATGTAGGTAAACGTGAATCATTTTACTCTTGGCAATGGGGTGATGCATTATTTATTGTAATTGACCCCTATTGGTACACAACACCAAAACCTGATTCTTTACATGGATGGTATTGGACACTAGGCAAATATCAATACGATTGGCTTAGAAATACTTTACAAAACAGTACGGCTAAATTTAAGTTTGTGTTTTCTCATCAAATAGTAGGTGGAGACCCACAAGGGCGTGGTGGAATTGAATATGCTAATCTTTACGAATGGGGTGGCAATAATTTAGACGGTACACCGGGCTTTGCAACCAATCGTCCGGGATGGTATAAGCCGATAAAAGATTTACTTACCGAAAATCATGTAAACATATTCTTTCATGGACACGACCACTTCTTTGGGCAACAAGAAAAAGATTGCATGGTTTACCAAGAAACGCCACAACCAAGTTTGCCAAATTTCAATTATCCTACGCAAGCAGCACAATATGGTTATGTGCAGGGTTTAATTATTGCAAATACAGGCCATTTACGTGTTACTGTTGATTCAAGTGGTGTAAAGGTTGAATATGTAAGAGCCTATTTACCTGCACAAGTAACAGCCACGCATCATAATCAAGATGTTTCTGCAACTTATTTTATCGGTTCTAAAAACTGTTACGATTCTTTAGCAACAGGCGTACCTGTACTATGGAATAGTAATTACACCAATGAATTGGTATACCCAAATCCTTTTGGGCAAGAAACTATCATACAATTTTCTTTAGAAAAACCACAATCTACAAGCTTAGTTGTTTATGATGAAAAAGGACAACTTGTAAGACGACTTATTGCAGGAAGTGTTATATCTACCGGAAAGTTTCAAGTCAACTGGGATGGAAAGGATACTTATGGAAATTTATTGCCTAATGGTGTTTACTGGTATTCCTTAAAAGTTGGAGACAATACACCTAAAACAGGTAAAATGATTTTAATGAAACAATAACTAATTTAAGAATAGAGCAAGAAGTATAAGTTATTATCTTCTAAATAGTATAAAACATTTTAAACAATTAAATATGAAAACTAACATTGAAAAATCAAAAAGTATTCTTGCAGCAATAATGCTATTTGTCACATGTTTTATGTATGCGCACGATGTAAATTATAATAAACAAATTTTAAAGCATTGGTCTGTTATAAAGGAAAACAAAGTAATTGATGGTTCTTTTACTATGTTTAAAGACGGAAAAGTTTTTATTGAAGATGCCAATTCAACTGTAGTTTCTTTTCCATTACAATCATTTTCAAAGGAAGACCAAGATTTTGTATTAAATAAATATGCTCATATAAAAGAGCTAAATAAATACCTGCAAATAGAGCAAAACAACAATACAAACATTTTATTTGATTATAAGTTTTGGATTGTTTTTTCAATCATTCTTATTTTAGGAATGATTACTTTTCTCTATTCACGTAAAAGGCAAGTAAAATATTTAACGCCGATATTGACGGTAGGTATTTTAATAAGCTTGTATAGTTTTACTAAAAAATCAACTAGGGCTTTACAAACATCAAGCACATCAACTTCCTTTCTTGATTCTGCCTTTACACCTTTTAAACCTAATGTACACACATATTGGGACGCCACTTATTTTTATGTGGAATCTAAAGGCATACCTACAACACACGGCATGATGGTTGGTATTGCAAGCAACGGTTGGCAACGCCAAGTACCCATTCCGCAATGCTACATAGGTGCAAACGCATGGCCTATTCCGTTAAATCCAGTAATTGCCACAACCCCTGTTCCAGTTAATACCATTAATTTTGTTAGAGGAGCTATAGCTGTTGCTGTAAACGGTATTGCTATTTTCAACCCATACACAAATGCAGGAGTTGATGCTTATCTTGCCGGACAATTAGATAACTACGGTGGGCATTGCGGAAGAGCAGATGACTACCATTATCACATTGCTCCCTTACATCTTTATGGAACAACTTCATCAACCTTGCCAATTGCTTTTGGATTAGATGGTTTTGCTGTATATGGAAGTGTAGAACCCGATGGAACACCCATGACAACATTAGATGCTAATCACGGACACGTAGGCTCAAACGGTGTTTATCACTATCATGGCACATCAAGTGCGCCGTATATGATAGCAAACATGGTTGGGCAAGTTACCCAAGACGCTACTTATCAAATTATTCCTCAAGCGCAAGCTCAACCCATACGTATACCTCAAAGCCCTCTTCCGGGTGCACTCATAACAGCTTGTACTCCTAATTCATCTAATAATGGTTACACTTTAAAATACACATTAAGTAGCCAGTCAGATTCTATTGTATATAACTGGACAACCGCTGGGGTTTATACATTTAATTTTTATACACCCGGCAGCTTCACTGATACCGTTTACAATCACGGATTTGTTCAATGTACTGTTCCTTTAACATCTATCAAAAATATCAAAGCAACTGATAATAGTGTTTTAATTTATCCTAATCCGTCAGCGGGCATTTTAAATGTACAATTAGATAAAACTGTAAATGAAAATAATGTACTGGAAATAGTTATCTATAACAACTTAGGTGAAGTAGTTTACAGAACAAATAAATACAGCCAAAATATTGATGTAAGAAATTTAGCTAAAGGAAATTATATGCTAAAAGTGCAATTACCAAACTCTCAACTAACAAAAAAATTATTAATTGAATAAACATGAGAAAAAGTTTAATTGTTTTAGGGATATTATGTTCGCAGCAAATCACTTTTTCACAAAGTATAAGCAAAACGATGTTGCGATTACCTGATACAGGAGAAACAACAAGCTATACCAGCACTTTTGGAGAAGATAATGACTACACCATTAATGCTCCATTTTTTATTAATAATGGAGATGGTACTGTAACAGATACAATAACTAGGTTAATGTGGCAAAAAACTGATGGAGGAGAAATGACCATTGAAAATGCTACAACATATTGCAACACTTTAACATTGGCTGGATATACTGATTGGAGATTGCCAACTGCACATGAAGGGTTTAGTATTCTTAACCAACAATATGCCAATCCTTCTTTAGATGCAACTGTATTTACCACAACTAATGCTGATTATTGGTGGACAAGCACAAGACAGGCAAACGATACCACAAAAATATGGGGTACTAATGCAGGTGGCGGAATTGGCAACCATCCAAAAGCAGAAACAGTTAGTGCCGGAGGTGTGAAACAATTTCATGTAAGGGCGGTTAGAGAAATAAATACACCAACAGTCGTTACACATTTTACCGATAATGGTAATGGAACAATTACTGATAATGTAACTGGTTTGATTTGGCAAAAAACGCCTTATATTGATTCGCTTACTTGGGAAAATTCTCTCACTTATGCCGATACACTCACTTTTAATGGCTTTACAGATTGGAGACTACCAAATATTAAAGAACTTCAATCTATCAATGATGAAAGTCTTATAAACCCATCAGTAAACACTACCTACTTTCCTACCATTTCTAAAAGTAAATTTTATTGGTCGTCAACAACGCTTCCAAACCAAACAACTAAGGCTTGGTATTTATATCCTGCATTTGGAATAACAACGTATGATTATAAAACAGTAGCGCATCATTTAATCTGTGTTCGTGGCAATCAAGCAAGCACAACTTCAATAAAATCAATTTCAAAACCTACATCAAGTCTAAATGTATTTCCAAATCCTTTTACAAGCAGTATTAAATTAAGTATGAAAAATCAGGATATTGAATTTTTTAATGCAATGGGGCAACTTATTTATGCAGGAAATAATATAGAGGGTCAAGATTTTTCAAGTCTGCCATCGGGTATATATTTTATTAAAACATATACTTCTTACAATAAAATCATAAAAGAGTAATTTCTTTTATGGAACTTTTAGGGCAATATCTTTCTTTAGGTTTTACTCATGTAATTCCTTATGGGTTTGACCATGTACTTTTCATCCTTAGTATATTCTTTTTAAACTCCAATCTAAAATCGGTCATCATTCAATGTTCTGTTTTTACCATTGCACACTCTATCACTTTAGCGTTAGCGGCTTCGGGTCATATTATTCCCAATTCAAAAATTATTGAACCATTAATTGCCCTCTCAATATTATTTACTTCTGTAGAAAACATCATTCATAGTAAAATGAATGCATGGCGTTTAATTGTTGTTTTTCTATTTGGGTTGATACACGGTATGGGTTTTGCAAATGCTTTACAAGATATTGGCATTTCTCAAAATCATTTTATAAGTGCTTTATTGTTTTTTAATGTCGGAGTTGAATTTGGTCAAATTATTGTAATTTTTTTGGCATACTTTTTAATTAGTAAATGGTTTAGTAGTAAAAGTTGGTATAAAGAATGGGTGGTTTATCCAATTTCAAGTGTTATTGGATGCATTGCTTTATACTGGACAATTGAAAGAATATTTTTTTTAACCTAGCATTTATTTCAAAGAATTACAGTCATTAACGTTATTGACGATTGCTATAGGTTTTCTTTTCATTTCCGCCCTCTCTTAGAATTACACTAATTGGAGGCCCCGAACAGCTTTTGGCTGTATTTCATTATTT
>CAIXZI010000286.1 GCA_903923915.1 uncultured Bacteroidota bacterium | reverse complement strand
CACAGTAATATCAAGCGTATAATCTGCAAGAATAATACCTGTTACACCAACTGTTACGAATGAAGAAACTAATCCGATAGAAAACAACATCGCTGGAGTGTACTGAATATTACCTTTCCATAAAGTGGTGATGTAGTTAAATGCTTTTACTGCAGATGGAATTGCAATTAATAAGGTTGTAAATACGAATACAGAACCTAAGAAAGGATTCATACCTGTCATAAACATATGGTGACCCCAAACGATAAACGATAAGAAACCAATTGCTAACATCGACCCAATCATGGCACGGTAACCAAAGATAGGTTTACGTGAGTTAGTTGCAATAATTTCTGAAGTGATACCTAATGCTGGTAATAATACGATATATACCTCAGGGTGACCTAAGAACCAGAATAAGTGTTCAAACAAAATTGGGCTACCACCAACCTGCTCCATTGGTTTACCACCGATGTAGATATCAGATAAATAGAAACTTGTACCCATTGAACGATCGAATATTAATAACAATGCACAAGAGAATAATACAGGGAAAGATAATACACCAAGAATAGCTGTGATTAAGAACGCCCAAACAGTTAATGGAAGGCGAGTCATTTTCATGCCTTTAGTACGTAAGTTGATGATAGTAATAATATAGTTTAGACCACCTAATAAAGATGATACGATAAACAAACTCATTGATACCAACCACAATGTCATACCTAATTTAGAGCCAGGGATTGCTTCAGGTAATGCAGATAATGGAGGGTAGATTGTCCAACCTGCAGAAGCAGCACCGTCTTCAATAAATAAAGAAGATAACATGATAGTGCTTGATATAAGGAAGAACCAATATGATAGCATATTTAAGAACCCTGATGCCATATCGCGTGCGCCAATTTGCAATGGAATTAACAGATTAGAAAATGTTCCGCTTAATCCGCCTGTTAATACAAAGAACACCATGATGGTTCCGTGAATTGTAACTAAAGCTAAATATGCGTTAGGATCTAAGATGCCATCTTTACCCCATTTACGACCCATAATGGCTTCGATAAATGCAAATTTTTCTCCCGGCCAAGCTAATTGTAAACGGAAAATAATTGACATTACCATCGCTATTACAGCCATAACTACAGCTGTAATTAAAAACTGACGCGAGATAACTTTGTGATCCATGCTAAACACGTACTTACTCACAAACGTCTCATGATGATCTCCATGATCGTGAGAATGTGCGTGGTCGTGTAAGTTATGTCCTTCTATTGCTGCGGCGTGTGTATGTTCCATTGCCTTTATTTAGTGTGTTTAATTAAAAAATTATTTCTGAGCGATTGTTTTAAACGTTTTTTGTTTAGCCAACCAAGCGTTGTAATCTGCTTCGCTTTCTACTACAATTTTCATTTGCATGTTGTAGTGAGATGCTCCGCATATTTTATTGCATAACAATAAATAATCAAATTCTATTGGGTCTTCGCCACGTTTTACACGTATAGCATTAATCTCATCAATATTTTTTTGCACATGCGCATCTTTACGCATATCGGCCGTTGTAACAATTGGTTTAAAACGGAAATTTGTAATTTGACCAGGAACACAGTTCATTTGCGCACGGAAGTGAGGCATAAATGCACTGTGTATAATATCGCGAGAACGGAAGGTAAAAATTACTTCTTTGCCTACCGGAATATGAAATTCGTTTTTCACTAAAATATCATCTTTACAACGTTTATCAGTTGTATCTAAACCAACCGGATTGCTACCATCAATTTGCATATAATCATCAACGCCAAATTCTTTATCAGCACCCGGGTAACGTGCAGTCCAGTCAAATTGTTTAGCATATAACTCAATTTTTACGGGATTAGGGTCGTTATCGCGTTTCATAATTTCGTTCCAGTATTTTAAACCGAAGATGATAATAAAAGCTAATGCAATGGCAGGTACTACTGTCCAAACCATTTCTAATTTATTGTTGTGTAAGATGTATTCAGCTTTTCTATCTTTTTTACCATGGTATTTCCAAGCAAAAAAGAAAAGTGCACCATTAACTACAAAAAATACAAGAATAACTAACCAATAGTTAGCCATCATTAAGGCATCTATTTTGTTGCCATGCTCTGAAGCCGATTTTGGTAAAATACGATACCAGTATGCATCTATTTGCCAAAGGAAAAATCCAAAAAACAAAAACATAAATAACAACATGGCGCGGCCATTAAACTTGTTATCACTATCGTTTGTTTTATAGAGTTTATCGCCCCGTAAATCGCGAGATAATTCAAATACTTTAAATAATTGATTTAATGCTATGCAGAGCAAAACAAAAGCTAGTATGTATAACAGTGTCATTATATTTTGTTTTTAATTTGTTTAATTTCTAATTCTCTCTTTAATTATTATATACTGTGGTGCAACGACTCGTTTAGGAACGGGTGATTTTTTACCATCAGTGGGCGTTTGCTTAAATTAGTAAATACAACGTGTATAAACAATCCTAAGAATCCTAAAAACGGTCCAACTTCCATCCAGCTAAGACCAGTCCAATGGTTACCAACGGTACCCGGCATAACCATCATAACAATATCTAAATAATGCCCAACAAAGATTACAAAACCTACAAAGGTTAAGAACCAGAAGTTACGTTTGCTATCGCGACTCATCAACATAATCATAGGACAAGCAAAGTTGATGAAGAATACAGTCCACATAAGTGGTTTGTAGTTTTCCCAACGTTGTTGGAAGTAGATAATCTCTTCAGGAATATCAGCATACCAATAAAGCATAAACTGAGAGAAGTATAAATACGTCCAAAGGAAAGAGATAGCAAACATCCATTTTCCCAAATCATGTACGGTACTTTCTGTTACAAATTCTAAGTACCCAAGTTTTTTAAGATAAACTGTAATTAAAATCATAGAGATAATAGCACTAATCCACATACCAGAGAAAACGTACCAACCAAACAAGGTTGAAAACCAGTGAATATCAATGCTCATTAACCAATCCCAAGATGAAGTAGATGATGTAACCGCAAATAAAACCATAAACCAAGCACCTAATTTTACGTTTTTCCAGTGTAGCGAATTATCTGTTGCGCTATCTGCATCTAATGAGTTTTTACGAAGTTTGTAAGTAAAGTAAACCCAACCAACCATATAAAGAATGGTGCGTAACCACCAAAACCAACCAAAATAACCCATTTTAGCCTGAAGTTTTGCATCGTGCATCATCAAATCTTTATCAAAAAACGCATATAAATGATGAATACCAAACTGCCCTAATAAAAACATTAACATCATTAAGCTTAAGCCCCAAGGTAAAAACCAAGCTACTGCTTCAATAACACGTTTAACGGTAGTTGACCAACCAGATTCTGCCGCGTATTGCAATCCTAAAAAGAATGCAGCTGCTAAACCAATAGCCATAAAGAAAAACGAGTTTATTAAAATATTTGCCCAAGCACGTGTGTGATGATAATGCTCATCAGCCACAGCCGGTTTATCAAAAATAAATGCCGCAATAATTGATACAAGCCCAATACCCATTAACACGTATGTAAATGTTTTGGCTTTTTGCGGAAATGTAAAATTCAAATTACTCATATCGCCGAATTCTTATTTTGTTTGTTTTTCTTTCTTATTGTCAGTTTTTACTACCATAGCAATTTCTGCTTTAACAGAATCGGCTACTGCAGGTTGCCCCGGTGTGTGCCCTTGCAATTTTTGCACATAGTAAATTACTTTCCAACGTTCTTCAACACTTAACTGACTAGCATGAGAACCCATCAATCCTTTTCCGTTAGTAATGGTATAAAACATTTTTCCTTCTGGTAGGTTTTTAAGGCCAGCACCATCATATGGCGGTGGCGGTCCAGGTAATTTTACTCCAACTTTACCATCTCCTTTACCTGCTTCACCATGGCAATGCACACAAAATTTACCGTAAATAGCTCCACCTTCGGTTAAAACGGCATCGCTAAATAAAATAGGGTTTTTAAGATATACACCTGCTTTTTCGTAATCCATACCTGCAGGAATGCCTGGCATACAGCCACGTGAAATGGTACCTGCAACAGGTTTCATAGCGCTTTGCAAGGTATCACCATTTAGGGTGTATGTGTTATAATATTTTAGTACCGGAGAGCGGTACATATCTGGCATAAACTCGTAACCCGGACTGTTAGGTGCATTGCTGCAAGATGTAAGGCCAAAAGCCATAACACCCGCAATGGCTCCCACCGTAAGCGTTTTAAGATTTATAATTTTTGTAAAGTTCATCTCTTAAAATTTATCTTTTTAGTAAGCTAATGTTTCGGTTATTGTTCCTTTATAATTTACTTCGCTTGCACCTGCTGCGCGTAAAATGCCATCAGCTTTGGTAGCTTGCTCGTCGTTTAACTCAAGGTAAATCATAAATTTATCATTTGTAGTACGAGGGTCTGGGTTTTTTGCTTTTGCACCCGGTACCAACATACAACGTAATAAATAAGTTAATGCCATTCCGTGTCCTGCGCAAAACACAGTTGACTCAAACGAAATAGGAATAAACGCAGGAATATTGAAATAATAAGCCCAGTTTGGTTTACCACCCACATCAGTAGGCCAATCGCTTACCATCATATACCACATCATTAATGTTGCTAAACCCAAACCGGTTAAGCCATAAATGAATGCGCAAATTGCTAAACGCGTGCGTGGAACCCCAATGATAGGGTCTATTCCGTGAATTGGAAACGGTGTAAATACATCCGCAATTTTAATACCTGCTGTTTTTAATTTATTACAGGCTTCCAGCAATGGCACCTCATCATCGTAGATGCCGTGGATAATTTTTTTATTTATTGTTGCTGCCATATCTTTTTTAAAATCTAAATTCTAAAATAAAATTCTATTAATGTGCGTGTGTAGGTGCAGGTTCATGAGCGTGTGCAGCTGATTCTTTCTTTTGCGATTCGCCCGAAATTTTCAAAATTGTTTTTAATTCAGCTTGTGCAATTACCGGGAAGAACCTTGAGAACAATAAGAAGAATGTAAAGAACATACCAATTGTTCCGGTAAAAATTCCAATATCAATAAATGTTGGGTGATACATATTCCAAGTTGATGGAAGGAATGTACGACACAATGTTGGAACGATAATTACAAAACGCTCAAACCACATACCGATATTTACAACGATAGAAAGAATGAATGTTGCTACTAAACTTGTACGTATTTTTTTGAACCAAAATAACTGCGGAGATACCACGTTACAAGTCATCATGGCTGCATAAGCCCACCAGTATGGCCCTGTAGCACGATTCATAAACGCGTATTGTTCGAATTCAACACCACCGTACCAAGAAATAAATAATTCAGTTAAATAAGCCACACCTACTATAGAACCTGTAACGATGATTACAATGTTCATATACTCAACGTGTTTTACAGTAATGTATGCTTGTAAATTATAAACTTTACGAACGATTAGCATTAGTGTTAACACCATCGCAAAACCAGAGAATACCGCACCTGATACGAAATATGGAGGAAATATAGTTGTGTGCCAGCCCGGAAGGATTGATGTAGCAAAGTCAAACGATACTATCGAGTGAACTGAGAATACAAGTGGTGTAGATAAACCTGCTAAAACTAAAGATACTTCTTCAAAACGGCTCCAGTGGCGAGCGCTTCCGCCCCAGCCAAATGCTAATAAATTGTATGCTTTTTTTACGGTTGGGTTAATTGCTCTATCGCGAATAGTTCCAAAATCAGGAATTAAACCAATGTACCAAAACACGCAAGAGATAGTGAAGTAAGTTGATACCGCAAACACGTCCCATAATAATGGTGAGTTAAAGTTAGGCCATAAAGAACCAAATTGGTTTGGAAGTGGAAATAACATATAATCTAACCAAACCCTACCTGTGTGAAATAATACGAAGATAGCTGCACACATTACGGCAAAAATTGTCATTGCCTCTGCAGAACGGTTAATACCTAAACGCCATTTTTGACGGAATAATAATAACACGGCAGAAATTAACGTACCTGCGTGACCAATACCAATCCACCATACAAAGTTTGTAATATCCCAAGCCCAATCAACTCCATTGTTAGAACCCCAAACACCAATACCCACACCAATGGTGTAAGAAAGGCAACCTAAGCCCCATATAAATGTAAGAACAGAGATGGTAAATAATATATACCAATATTTATTGGCCTTACCTTCTACCGGTCTGATGATATCGTCCGTAATCTGAGAATAGGTTTTATTCCCTAAAATTAACGGCTCTCTTATTTGCGATTCTGCGTGCATATCTTAATGAAATTTTGAATTCTTAATTCCTAATTTTTAATTCTATTACGAGTGTGCTTCTTCTTTTTTTCCTTCATGCTTCTCATTCTTTTCACCAGCTTCATGTTCTTCTTCAGGTTCTAAAAGAATTTTTTCTTCCTGATTACGAACTTTTACCAAGTAAGATACCGTTGGTTTAATACCCACTTCTTCTAATAAGAAGTAGTTACGTTCGTTCTCTCTATCTTTAGTTACTTGAGAATCTTTATCATTCAAATCACCAAAAGAAATTGCGTGTGTAGGACAAGCTTGTTGACAAGCCGTTTTAATAGCACCGTCTTTAATTGGAGTTCCTGCTTTTTTAGCTTCTAATTTACCAGCTTGTAAACGTTGAACGCACATAGAGCATTTTTCCATTACACCACGACCACGAACTACAACATCCGGATTTAAAACCATACGACCTAAATCTTGTTGAGATGGGTTGATATCAGTAAAATCAGGATTAGCAGTGTAGTTAAACCAGTTGAAACGACGAACTTTAAACGGACAGTTATTAGCGCAGTAACGAGTACCAATACAACGGTTATACGTCATTTGATTTAAACCTTCTGTGCTGTGATTTGTTGCCAATACCGGACAAACTGTTTCGCAAGGTGCGTGGTTACAGTGTTGACACATGATTGGTTGAAAAGTTACCTTCGGGTTATTTGAAGGGTTTTCCATATCTAAATACATGGTACGAGCACCAACGTGTTCTTCTTCTGCTTTTTTACGAGTCATATCAGAAGTGTAATAGCGGTCAATACGCAACCAAGCCATATCACGTGTGCGACGAACCTGATCTTTACCAACTACCGGAACGTTATTTTCTACCGTACAAGCCACCACACAAGATGCGCAGCCAATACAAGTATTCATATCGATAACCATACCCCATTTAACACCCGGGCGTGGATGTGCAGCCCATAAATCAACTTCTTCAATAGGTCTTTCACCCTGATTAGTATGAATAAATGCTTTAGGGTTGTTAGATGCTGCGTCTTCTTTATATTGTGCTAATGTGGTTTCACGAAGAATTTGTTCTTCACGACCCATAATAGTGTGATGTATTTGTGTTGCAGCAAACTGATGTATTTTATCCGTAGATGCAATGGTTACATCAGATGAAATATTTTGTACGCTATCGTTTGTAACAGATAAGAATTCAAATGCGTTTGCACCGCCACCATCAATACCTGCTTCTTTAGCAACTTTGTAAGATTCTACTTTACGACCATATCCTAAAGCAACACCAATTGTTCCTTTAGCCTGACCCGGTTGTGGGTAAATTGGTAATTCTACCGCAACACCGTTTACAGTTAATGTAGCAATACTTCCATCTACATCCTGACGTAACATTTCACCAAACTTTTGTTCGTGAACGTCTTCAGGGTGCATAGTAATGTAGTTATCCCAAGTTACTTTAGAGATAGGATCTGGTAACTCGTGTAACCAAGGGTTATTACTTTGATTACCATTACCTAAACCAACTTTTTCGTAAACTGTTATTTCCCAAGTGCCACCTTTAGCTGCTGATGCTTTAGCTGCTGATGCATTATAATCAACTTCAATAACTTTTGCTTCTTCTTTCTTTTCTTCGGCAGCAATCGCTTTTTTATCAGCTGCTTTTTCTTTCTTTTCTTCTTTTACTGATACAGCACCTAATGAATCGGCAATAACAGTTGCCACACCGGTCATTAATGGTTTACCCGAACTGTCTTTTGCCATTGGCTCAATAACAGGCTCGGTTGCTTTTGCAAAATGAACTTTTAAAACACCATCATGTAAGGTGTTGCTCCAAAAGCTATAAAAATCGCCAAACTTACCTTGCATGGTATAAACATGGTTTTGCCAAAATGCTTGTAGGTAAGTTAAATAATCTGCTTTTACACCAGCCCATTTCAATAAAGTATCTTGTGCCTGACGAGTACCTTGGTAACGTGGCTGAGAGAATATTGGGTTAATAGTTGGTTGTTGTAATGTGTAATGACCACGAACCGGATTTGCATCACCCCAAGATTCTAACCAGTTATGATCAGGACAAACGTAATCTGCCAGTTGTGCAGTTTCATCTAATGTTTGAGCAAAAGATATTTTTACCGGAACTTTTTTGAATGCCGCAGCAAAGCCTGATTTTGCAGGTGCCGTATAAATTGGATTGCTATTGTAAACAATAACTGCACCAACTTTACCGCTATTCATATCAGCAACCAGATTCATAAAATCTTTATCGTCGCCTTGTTTTGTATTTAAATGTTGTTCGTAGCTAATTGTATTGTGGTAGTTATCCAACATTTTGTTAATGCCGTTAACTAATACTTGTACATCGGTATCGTTTAATCCGCAAACAACTAAAGATTCTCCTTTGGCAGCGGCTAATTCTTTTGCAATTTTTGCAATTGCTTTTGATGCATCTGGGTTTGAAGCTACAGCTCCATTGCCTGATGTTGCTGCATTACCAGTAGCTTTAGCCACTTCGTTATATAAAGCAACAATTGTTTTACCAATTTCAGAAGGCTTAATCATGTAACGCTCATCGGCATTTGCGCCTGTAAGCGATAAGTTAGATTCAAACTGATAATGTTTTACCATTTCAGGTTTTTCCGGAGTAACTTTTCTGTTTTTACCGTAAGCTGTTGAAAAAACAGCCGGAGCAAGCCATGTTCCTAAAAAGTCGGCAGCAACGCCAACAACTACTTTGGTAGCTTTTTCAAAATTATAGGTTGATGTTACTTTTTCGCCAAATACTTTTTCGTTTGCTTCGCGAAGTGCTGAATAAGAAACCGAATCGTATTGGTGAAGTTTTGCAGTTGGGTATTTTGCAGTAAACTCAGCTATTACAGCACGAGTTGAAGGAGATATAATACTTGAAGATAAAATAGCAATTTCTTTGCCTGCTACACCTGCTAATGCTTGACCAATAGCAGCATCAACTGTTTTCCAGTCAGATACTGTACCTTTTGCGTAGGGTGCTGTTAAACGTGCGCTATCATAAACACCAAGTACAGATGCTTGTGTACGTGCATTTGTTCCTGCGCTATGTTTAGTTAATTCGTTTGCTTCAATTTTAATAGGACGGCCTTCTTGTGTTTTAACCAAAACGGCTGCGTAATCATGCCCATCATAAAAAGTTGATGCATAAAAATTAGCCACACCAGGTGTAACATCTTCAGGTTTTACAACGTAAGGAATAGATTTAATAACCGGAGTTTCGCAAGATGCTAAAGCTGCAGCAGCTGTTGTAAACCCTACAACTTTTAAAAAGTCGCGGCGGCTTGTAGCTCCTTCGCCATCTAAGGCTTCTGTCATTGGTAAATCGTCAACAAATTCGTTTTGTTGATGTTTTAAAAACTCAGGACTTTCGTTCAGCTCCGATAATCCTTTCCAATACTTTTTATTTGTACCCATTATATTGAGAAATAATCGTTCTATTAATTAATAATGACATTTAGCACACTCTATACCGCCCATTTGTGCAACAGTAAAGGTATTAAGATGTTCTTTTTTGTACTTTTCTTTTAAAGCTTCGTGTAGTCTGTCGTAGTATGGGTTTCCAGCCATTGCTACTTCTGTTTTACGATGACACTCAATACACCATTTCATGGTTAATGGAGATTTTTGCTCAACAGTAGTCATTTCTTTTACGTTACCATGACACTGAGTACACTCAATTTTACCAACTACAACGTGTTGCGAGTGATTAAAGTAAACGTGATCTGGTAAGTTGTGAACTTTTATCCATTGAATTGGATTTTGTTTGCTAACATCATATGTACCTGCTTTAGGATCGAAGCCAGACGCAGCATATATTTTAGCAATCTCTTTAGTGCCTGTAATTGGTCCTTCTTGAATGCCTTTATGGCAATTCATACAAATGTTTACTGTTGGAATGCCTGCGTGACGAGATTTTTCAACCGAGTTGTGGCAATACTGACAAGCAATTGCATTATCGCCGGCGTGTATTTTATGAGAGAATTTAATGGGTTGTTCTGGATGATACCCTTTATTTGTTTGCCAATCGTAATAAACACCTACACGGAATAATGAGTTCCAGCAGCTTTTCATTCCAATACAAGAAAGAACAATTAAACAAACAACCATAAAGCGTTTATGCTCGCCTAACCATTTTTTACCTTCTTCAAAGAAAGAAACAGGTTCAGCTTGCTCGTTACCTTCTTTATCATTGTTTACACGTTGTAACGAAAGACGTACACCGCGTAAAATACCGGTTAAAATACCTAAGATAACAATAACGGATAAAATAATATAAAGCGGATTAACGCCTTTTTCTTCAGTAGCACCACTACCTGCATCAGCGTTTGAAGCAGTAGCAACTGCTTTTACCTCAACCGGAGGGTTTAAAATATAAGCTTCAACAGCTTTAATTTCATCATCGCTTAAAGATTCAAAAACAGTCATGGCAGCATTGCCATTTTCTTTTAAAATCTTATTTGCATAAGCATTTCCGCTTTTTATAACTTTTTCATTGTTTTTTATCCAATTAAAAAGCCAGTCGCCTTCTTTTGGAATGCGATCGCCTAAGCCTTTTAAGCCAGGACCTGTGATTTTTTGATCGGTTAATGCGTGACAAACAGCGCAATTTTGCTTAAATACTGTTTTTCCGTCGGCTGCTGAGGCGTGGTTTATGCTAACAAAACCCACTAAAATCAATCCCAACAAGAGGTTAAGAGCGTTACGGGACATATCTTTTATCATATTTTTATGAATGACATTGTAATGACAAACCTATTACAATGGGCGCAAATTTAATAGAAGATTGCATTCGTGATTTCGGAATATTAACTTTTTTTCAACGATTATGTAATTTAGAATGATTACAAATAGCGTTTTATCGAAAAAAGTTATGCGTAAGGAGTTTTATGTTGTAAAATTTTTGGATTTTTTACTCGATTTTTTTCTTGGCATAAAACAAGACATAAAAAAACCTTGCGGGTTAGGCAAGGTTTAATTTTTAGTTACAAAAAAATTATTGCTCATATTTTTTGTAATCGCCAGGAACCGAAACTTGAGAAGCTTCGATAGCTTTTTTATCAACTTTAATAACTTCTAATTTACTAACCGCTGCGCCTGATAAATCAGCCTCTGTGCTTAACATAGGCATAGAACCTTTTGGCAAATCTTTAATTTGGTTAAAATAAACAGATTGTTTGTCTTTTCTGTTCCATAATTGCACAAGTGGAGAGAAGAAATTAAAACCTTCGGTAGAAATCCAATAAGTAATAACGGTGTTTTCTTCGGTGTTTTTTACAATGTAATCAACACATTTTTTACCGCAAACTACTTTGCTGGCTTTGCCTTTAGTAACCTCGCAAGAACCTTTAATAGCTGGAGGAGTTTCAGATTTATGATCGCCCCATACTTTACGCGCCGGGTTTACAAATTTTATTTTTTTCTCGCCTAAATCAAATACAAAGCTACCTTCTACTTTGCCCGATTTACGACCAATTTGATCTAATTTTACGTTATTACCTTTTACATAGTAAACGTTAGTTGTAGTATCTTTTTTGGTTTCCATACGAAACTCAAGAGTACCTTCAAACTGAGCAAATGCTGCCGTAGAAAAAGCTAACGAAGCAATAAATAGTTTTAATTTTTTCATTTTTTTAATGGTTTAGTTTTTGATTTGAATTGGCTAAATTAATCTTAGCTTTGATAAAAACAAAATTTGTGCCAAAAACAATTGAAATAGGTAAAAACGGCGAAGAACAAGCGGTTTCTTTTTTAAAAAACCTTGGATACCAAATTTTAGCTCTCAATTGGCGGTTTAAACACTTAGAAGTAGATATTATTGCGCAAGATGGCAAAGAATTGGTAATTGCTGAAGTAAAAACCCGCGCCTCAGATTTTTTTGGAACACCTGAAAGCTTTGTCAATAAAGATAAACAAAGCAAATTAATTAGAGCAGCGCATGAATATATCATTCAAAATAACCTGGATTTAGAAGTGCGT
>CAIXZI010000285.1 GCA_903923915.1 uncultured Bacteroidota bacterium | reverse complement strand
GCACCAGCAGCACCTGCTGCTCCTGCAACAAAATAAATTTAAGTAAATAAATTTTATAAATTAAATCGGACTTCGTTCCGATTTTTTTATTTTTAACCATGATTAAAAAAATAATTGTTTTACTTTTTATAGGCGTATCAAGTAAATTGGCAGCTCAGCCACAACTAAAATTTACAGAAACTAAAAAAAGCTTTGGTTCTGTAAAAAATGGAGAGCCCGTAAAACTTAGCTATTCATTTACCAATACAGGCAATCAACCCTTGTATATTAGAGATGGTGTGGCAACGTGCAGCTGTACCCAAGTTGTTTGGCCAAAAGAGCCTATATTACCTAATAAAACAGGTGTTATAGAGATTTTATTCGATACTGCACCGGCTCATGGCAGGCAAGATAGAACGGTAGAAATTTTTAGTAATGATGCTAATGAACCCGAGCAAAAAATAAGGTTTAAAGGCAATGTTTTAAAATAAAACTATTTCTTTTTAGTGGTAAGTTTTGTGTACCAAACCCTCAGTTTTATAGGGTAATCTTTGTTTCCGGTACCACCTAACACCAATCTTTCGGGGAATAAAGCGCCGTTATAAACAGTGAGATAAAACTTAGTATTTAGCGTTTTTCGGTTTATTATTTGTCCGGTAGTGTGGGGTATTTCAATTAAATATTCGTTGTTGGTTAAATCGTAATAACCACCAAAGGTGTATAAATTTTCAACTAAACCTCTTGGCCCACCCAAGGTATCGCCTTCTAAAAATACTCTACCCGGTAACGGATATTTATCAAGGTTGTAAAAATTGGTATTAGATCTATCTGTTTTTAAAACCAATTCGGCTTTGTTGACGGTAATATTGCTATCAGCCCATTTTGCTAAAGAAGGAAACTTTAAAACAACACCAACTCCAGCAGCTCCTTGCAAATAGACATTTTGGTAATGATTACTGCCAACTATAGAATCTGGATTACTTAACTGATTTTTTAAATCTTGTGAGGCAATACTATAATCATGTTTAAAATAACTAAAACGGTTGCAGGTAGAACCATTACAGTAAAACGAACGAGGAGGTTGTTGTGCCGCTACTCCTTTAACATGATAATAAAAAGTAATACTGGTGTTACCATCCATGTAAACAAAAAATATGCTTCCGTAGGATGGTTGAGGAAGTATAGAATGTTTGGTAGTTATAAATAAACCCTTTAAATACTGCTGAAACAAGGTGTTGTTATTAATATTTGCAAAAAGTCCTTCGCCAAAATCATCACGCAATCTTACCCGCAGCTGTGGTAGATTGTAAATATTGGTATCTTTTTTTATAGGGGTGTACCACAATAAATGCGGACTAAAAACCTTGCTATGCCCACCATAAATTAAATTATCATTGCTGTTGTAAGGCATTGGTCCTTTGTTGTAGCTTCCTGTACCTGTGTAATAGTAGTTGTTACCCGTTGAATAATAATTGGTGTCGGGAGATAAATTGTATTTAAGCGGAAATATATCTAAAGATAATTGATCGCTGGTATCT
>CAIXZI010000284.1 GCA_903923915.1 uncultured Bacteroidota bacterium | reverse complement strand
TGAATTATAAGTGATAAGTTATGAGTTCGTTTTTTGTAATTTATTTTTTGATGTAATAATTGCACTTCTAAGCATTTTCAATAGTTCGTTTGCATTTAAGTGCAATGAATTAAATTCTTCTTCTGTTATATATTCTGATTGATTAAGAAGTTCTAACCAATACATTGTTTCATCACATTCTTTTTGAGAAATAGAAAGTTTATGAATAAAATCAGCCGTGCTTTGAGCATTTTGAGCTTCACGTATATTAGCTCCAATAGAAGTGCCCGAGCGTAAAATTTGTTTACTCATTACATACTCTCTTTTTTCTTCGGTAAGAAATTTATTTAGTTTAATTATTCTCAAAGCAAATTGAAATGATTTATCTTTTAATATACTCTTTGACCCATTCATCATTCATCATTTATCATTCATAACTAATAACTTACTTTTAATCTGATTTAAGATGTTATCGGCGGTTATTGGCATGCCATCATAATTTAAAACAGAAACAAGTTTTTGAGGATTTGCCTGCAACTCTATCATTAGTAATGATTTTAATTGTCCATCTCTATTTTGTTCAATCACAAAAACCTTTTCATGTTGATCAATAAAATCTATTACAGTTTGATTAAAAGGAAATGATTTTAAACGCAAGGCATCAACTAAAACACCTTCTTCCTTTAAAATGTCCATAGCCTCTTCGGACGAGTAGGTAGATGTACCAAAGAAAATAAGTCCATTTTTATGTTTGTTTTTATCTTGATACGCATATGGTGCAGGCACCATGTTTTGAGCCGTGTGCCATTTTTTTATCAATCTATCCATATTACGCTGGTATGCAGCGCTGTCTTCAGTATATACAGCATATTCATCACGCGATGTGCCACGAGTAAAATATGAACCTTTTGTTGGGTGTGTGCCTGGCAGTGTACGATACGGAATACCATCGCCATCTACATCTAAGTATCTACCAAATTTTGCAATTTTCTCTAAAGCTTCTGCATCTAATACTTTTCCTCTTTTATATTCACGTTTATCATCCCATACAAGTGGCGGACAAACATGGTCATTCATTCCCAAATCTAAATCTGTCATCATAATAACAGGTGTTTGTAATTGTTCAGCCAAATCAAATGCTTCAGCAGTCATTTCAAAACACTCTTTAGGGGTAGAAGGAAATAATAATACATGTTTGGTATCTCCATGGGCAGCATAAGCCGCTTCCATAATATCTGATTGCTGTGTACGTGTTGGCATGCCAGTTGAAGGGCCCGTACGTTGCACATCAATTAATACTGTTGGTATTTCAGCAAAATAGGCAAGTCCTAAAAACTCATTCATTAATGAAACACCCGGACCACTGGTAGCTGTAAACGAACGGGCTCCATTCCAGTTTGCACCAATTACCATTCCTATGGCAGCTAATTCATCTTCAGCCTGCACAATGGCAAAGTTGTTTTTACCTGTTTTTTCGTCTACACGCATTTCTGAAGCATATTCGGTAAAGGCTTCTACCACTGATGTTGATGGAGTAATTGGGTACCATGCAGCAACCGTAGCACCTGCATAAACAGCACCAAGTCCGCAGGCAGCATTGCCTTCCATCATAATCCAATCTTTTAGTAAATCTCTTCTTTCAACTCTAAAGTTTAAAGGATAGGTAAAGTTTTTATGTACAAAATCTACACCTAACTGTAATGCTTTAATGTTTGGTGCAATTAGTTTTTCTTTTCCTTTAAACTGATCTGCCAATAAACCTTCTATGGCACTAAACTCAATATCAAGTAAAGCGGTAAGTGCGCCTACATATATAATATTTTTAAATAATTGTCTTTGGCGAGGATCTGTAAATGCATCGTTGCTCATTTGCATTAACGGAATAGGCAGGTAATTTATATCCGGACGAATAAATTCAGGATGTAGTTTTTTAGAACTATCATACATAAAATAGCCACCTGGTCTTACAGAAGCTACATCTTTGGCAAAACTTTGCGGGTTTACAGCCACCATTAAATCAATGCCTTCTCTACGACCTAAATATCCTTTTTCGCTAACGCGTACTTCGTACCAAGTTGGTAAGCCTTGTATGTTTGACGGAAAAATATTTTTAGGTGTTACAAAAACACCCATTCTAAAAATGGCCTTTGTAAATAAGTAGTTGGCGCTGGCAGAACCTGTTCCGTTTACGTTAGCAAATCGAACAACGAAGTCGTTTATTTTAATTTTGTTTTCCATAGAATTAACTATTATTTGCCACGACCTTCAGGTCGTGGTTTAAATTATTAATATTTGTATTGGCTTTAGCCGAAATAGTTCCTAATCCATTTTCCTCTAAAAACGCTTCATATTCATCTTTAAAAGTTTTTGTTTTATGATGTTCTTCTTGATTAGCAATATACTTTCTTACATTACTAATTGCCGATTCACTAACCGATAAAGCGATGTATTCATCCTGCCATTCAAATTTAGATTTAATTAGTTTTTGTTTATTTACCCAATAAGAAGACTCACCTTTAATAAGCATGGCCGTTTTTGCAATGGTTTGTTCGGTTCCAAGAGAAACAAGTAAATGGATATGATCTTCAACACAATTTAATGAATCTATAAATATTTCTTTTTTTATACTATTCTCTTTAATATGCGAAAGCAATACTGGTTTTAGTTCCCGCGTAATTAAGGGCATCCTGTTTTTGGTAGCCCAAATAAAATGTATCATTACTTTGGTGTATGGCATCTCTTTGTTTCGGCTAAAGCCGATTTTATTTTTTTATTTCTTATTCTTTATTCCACGACCTAAAGGTCGTGGCTATTAGTCGTGGCTATTTCCCAATTAAGTTAATTACTATTAACAACATGCTTTAACCGCTTTAGTTACATTATAAAAGAATTTATCCATATCCCAGGCTGATGTTGGGCAACGCTCTGCACATAAACCACAATGCAGGCAAACGTTTTCATCTTTAACCATTACGCGTTTGGTAGGCAACACATCCGATACATATAAATCTTGTGTTAGGTTAGTTGCCGGTACTTTTAAACGAGAACGCAAATCTTCTTCCTCGCCATTTTCGGTAAAGGTTATGCAAGACGTTGGACAGATATCCACACAAGCATCGCACTCAATACATTTATCTTTTGCAAAAACGGTTTGTACATCACAATTTAAACAACGCTTTGCTTCTTTATATCCGGCTAATGGATCAAAGCCAAGTTCAACTTCTTTTTTACGGTTTGTAAGTGTTAGTTTTTTATCTGCCTGCGGAACCACGTAACGCACATCGTTTACCACTTCGCTTTCATACATCCACTCATGTATGCCCATTTTTTGGCTTACTAAGTTTACATACGGAGCAGGTCTATCAGCAACCATATCTTTACCCATGCATTGCAAGTGAATAGAGATGGCAGCCTGATGCCCATGAGCCACGGCTGTAATTACATTTTTAGGTCCCCATGCAGCATCGCCGCCAAAAAATATTTTTTTGTGAGACGAGGCAAATGTTTTTTCATTAACCACAGGCATCTCCCATTTATCAAAATCAATTCCTAAGTCGCGCTCAATCCAAGGGTAACTATTTTCTTGTCCTATGGCGCAAAGCACATCATCTGCTTCAATAAAAACATCAGCACCACCAACAGGCACTAATTTTCTTTTCCCGTTTTCATAAACGGCTTCCACTTTTTCAAACATCATGCCTTTTAGTTTTCCGTTTTCAACAACAAAAGACTTTGGCACATGATTATCTATAATAGGAATATCTTCGTGTTGTGCATCTTCTTTTTCCCAAGGCGATGCTTTCATTTCGGCAAAAGGACTACGCACAACAACTTTTACGTTCTCGCCACCCAAACGGCGAGATGTACGGCAGCAATCCATAGCGGTGTTACCACCACCTAATACAATAACATTTTTGCCAATTTTAGTAGTATGCTCAAACGCCACACTGGCCAACCAGTTAATACCAATGTGTACATTTGCTCCGGCTTCTTTTCTACCGGGTATATCAAGGTCGCGACCTTTAGGAGCACCTGTACCCACAAACACAGCATCATAATCTTTTGCCAACACTTCTTTCATACTTTTTACGTACTCGTTAAAGTGGGTGTGTATGTCTAAATCTAAAATATAATTTACTTCTTCATCAAGTACAGTCTCCGGTAAACGGAAAGATGGAATTTGGCTGCGCATAAAACCACCGCCTTTTTTTTGCTCATCGTAAATATGCAACTCGTAACCAAGCGGCGCTAAATCTCGCGCAACGGTTAATGCAGCGGGCCCTGCACCAATTAAAGCAATTTTTTTGCCATTGGGTTTAAACGGACCTTTTGGCATTAAATCTTTTACATTGCTTTTATTATCAGCAGCTACGCGTTTTAATCTGCAAATAGCAACAGGCTCCTCTTCTACCCTACCACGGCGGCAGGCTGGTTCACAAGGTCTATCGCAAGTGCGACCAAGTACACCCGGAAAAACGTTAGAATCCCAGTTAATCATATACG
>CAIXZI010000283.1 GCA_903923915.1 uncultured Bacteroidota bacterium | reverse complement strand
GGTGCAGGTAAGCCCATGCCGGCAAACCAATCGCCAATGGCATGCACATCGTCTAATTTTGCCAAAGCGGGTTTGTAAAAACCATACGCTAAAATTAATCTAAACAACAACGGGGGTACAATGTCTTTTATATTTTCTACTTTGTTGGCGTAATTTAGATAGATGTTTTTTAAACTCATATATTTTGTTTTTTATTTTTTAAATCCAAGTACAAAATCTTTCTGCTGTAGGTCTTTACAAAAATTAATTATTTGCTCTTGTGCAAATGCTTTGTCTTGAAATGAAAATACAGTTTGTAGCTCATCTGTAATTTCAGTAATAGTTTTTTCCTCTTCTATTTTTTCAATCGTCAACGCAAATAAAATAGAAATATCTAAAAACTGCACACTTCCTTTTTTAGGTTCTCTGTAAATTAAAATAAAATATTGCCCCGGGTTATTTACATCAATGGTTGATGGAGCTGTTGTATGCACCGGATATTTTACTGATAGAATGCGGTATTCAGGGTTAACAACAAGTATATCATCACTCCAATTTCCTTTTGCTTTGTATGCAGGAAACTCTTCATCTTTCATGGTATGAATATCTAATTCAATCCATTCAAACAAAAGCAAATCTTCTAAAAACGGGAGGTTATATTTTTCTTTTAAATTATTGTCGCAGGCATATTGATAAAATTCTCCGGGTACTTTCCAAACGTGTGGCGTTTGACAAGCATGTGTGCTAAAAAAAGTATTTACAATTTCATCCCACAGCTTAGTATCTACAAATTCATAAAATATAGGAAATGCACTTTGCAGCATATCATCAATAATATTGTAAACCAACCTACGATAATGGTGTACATGCTTTTGATTTACTTCCGTGGTTAACGTAAGTTCTCCTGTGCGACAATAATCTGCCAGCTTGCTCTGTATTTTTTTTGTATTAGTTTGTAGCAGCATGTTGTGGTGTCCAAACGTTATTACATATTTTTTGTAAGCGATTTAACTCGCCTTGCAATTCATTAAATTCAGGAAAGTTAAAATCCCTCTCTAACAAAACAGGTACAGGTTTTATTAAACGTGTTGTGTAATCAAATAAATCAAACACCGGGTCTATAATGTTTTTGCCGTGCGTATCAATAATTAAATCTTCTTCAACCTGTAAATGTCCGGCCATGTGTATGTAAGCCACTTTATCAAGTGGCAATTTTTTTATAAATTCTTTTGCATCATATTTATGATTGAATGCATTAACGTAAACATTATTTACATCCAACAACAAATTACAATCGGCACCATTTACAATGTTTGATATAAATGTTGGTTCATCCATTTCGGCAGCAACAGCGGTATAATAGCTTACATTTTCAATGGCAATTTTCTGTTCTAAAAAATCTTGTACAGTTTTTATGCGTTCAATAATGTGGTTTACCGCATCGTCTCTAAAAGGAATCGGCAATAAATCATACAAATGCGCATTATCGCATTTTGCATAACTTAAATGCTCAGAATATATCTTAACCTTATATTGTTTTAAAAATACTTTTAATTTCTTTAAAAAATCCCAATCCAACTCATCCGGACTACCAATAGATAGAGACAAACCATGACAGGTTAACGGATATTGCTCGGTTACTTTATCAAAAATCCTTTTCCAATAGCCGCCCATATCAATCCAGTTTTCGGGTGCTACTTCAATAAAATTTGGCTGAAGAATGTTTTCATTTAAAAACTCTTCAGCAAAATCTTTTCTAAACCCTATGCCTGTTTTACCTTGTATGGATTTCATTTTTTTAACTTGTGTCATGTTGAGTTTATCGAAACATGTGCGCTAAATACTTCCCCTATACTTCGACAGGCTCAGTATGACGTCCGCACACTACGATGTAAATTAAAAAAAATCCCGCCCGCAATTTGCAGACGGGATTTTGTTTATAATTTAAAAAACTAAATAAAACTATTTAGGATTTTTCTTTTCGCCGCATTTGCCTTCTCCGCATTTGCCGTCTTTAGCTTTCTTTTCGCCGCATTTACCGTCTTTTGCTTTTTTGTCAGCCGGTTTTGTTTCAGCTTTTTTATCAGCAGGTTTTGCATCAGCTTTTTTCTCGCCGCAAGTTAATTCAATAGCCGAACGAACTTCAGAACCATTGCCTAAAGCGTTGTAGTTAAATAAATTTGTGTTTGCAGTTAAAGCAGATACGCTTAACATTGCACCGGCTAACATAGAACCAGCGATGATTGTTTTTTTGTTTTTCATTTTATTGGTTTTTAGGGTTTATTTTTAATTATTGAGATAGTTACGTAAATATAGACGATAGAGATTTTGTTTCCTTACACTTAAAATTAAAAAATAGTTAAATATTATTTAACTCATTGTTTATCAATGCTTTTAAATTGTCTTTTTCTTTTTGAGGCATTAAAACTACTTGTTGCAGGCTTTTTTTAATGGTTTCATTGATAATGGCAGATTGTATTTTAAATGCTCTGCAAAGTGTACAAATACGCATGTGAAACTTTAAAGAATACTCTTCTTTAAAAGACAACGTTTGCTGCTCTTCTTTTTTTAATAAAAGATAGGTAGCCTGTTTGCAGCATAAATTCCAGCTAAAGCTTTTAGAAAAATAACCTATATTTTTATCTTCAGCCATCATGCTTTTATCCAATTTTTTTCGAGACACTCACGCATTTGCAATTTTGCACGATGTATGATAACCCAGTAATTTGACGATGTAATTTCTAATTCCTTACAAATGCTTTCACTTTCTTCTTCATCCAAATACTTTAATGAAAAAACAGACGACCACATTTTTGGAAGTTTACTTAAGCATTGACCTAATATGTATTTAAATTCTTTTTGTTCTATCGAGTTTTTTTCTGAGACATTCCAGGGTTTTGGAGCGTGTGCTTTATTCCACTCGCCTTTAATAAAACCAGTTTCAGTAAAGTAATGGCTGTAAG
>CAIXZI010000282.1 GCA_903923915.1 uncultured Bacteroidota bacterium | reverse complement strand
CGGCAACACCTTGCATATCTGTTTTAAATATTTTTACATGATGATAGGCCTTTAAAACCGTACTGTCTTTAATTCTATAGTTTAAACTATCTTTTAATATGTTTTCTTGTTTCTTGTTTCTTTCTTCTTTTGTAAGTAAAGTGTCTTTTTGAATGATCTTAATCGAATCGGATACATTTGTTTTAAGCATTTTTATTTTTCTGTCATAAGCAAACATGCTATCAGCTGTGGCAAATAAAGAATCTTTATCCATTAATTTTGTCAGTAGCGTATGTTCTGTTATCCACATAACGCCTGTTTTTTGATTGCTGTATGAACGATGCCCGCTAATAATGGTTTTCTCTGCAGTATCAATCATTTGTACATTACTATACCCAAAGCCGGTTTCCTGTTTTTTATCGTAATGAATGCTATCTGCATGTAAAATATTTTTACCCGAATAAACAATAGCTTTCTTGGTAAGATGAGAAACTTGTGTTTGTGTGTTATACCAACCTTTTTCGCAATAAAGTTTATTTTTTTTACTATCAATTGTTGTTGGCCCTAAAAATACCACAGTCTTGGTTGGTGTAAGGTATTTTAAGGTATCAGAAACCATTGTATAATCAGGATTTACAAGCTTTACATCATATTTAAACCATACGGTTTTAGATTCGGAATAATAATAACCATGTTTACTGGTTAACGTATTTTCTTTCGAAACAATAGTACCGCCCGTTTGGTAACTGGCTATTTTATTTTTTGAGTCGAAGTTTAAAACCGCTGTTGTAAGCACCATATCTTTTTCGGTACAAACCACATTTCCGTCAATAACTCCAAGCTTGGTATTGCCGTCGTAATGTGCATTTTTACCGGTAATGGTAAGGCTATCACCCTGACGAATAAATATATTACTAAAAGCCTCAATATTGTTATTATCCAAAAAATAAGAGCTATCGCAGGTCATTAACATGCCTTCTTTGGTAGTAAACTGTACGTGCCCAATAAGCCTTTTGGCGCCGCCTTTGTAGTTTTTAACAAACTTAATTTTATCAGCTTTATAATCAATTTCGTTTTGTGCCGAAAGAATATATCCGCTTAAAAAAAAGAAAAGAAATAGTGCTTTTTTAAATTGCATGGAAGCGCAAAACTAATTAAATCTATTGGCATTAGATATACTCCAACACCTTTTTGCCACAGATTTCGCCGATTAGCGCAGATTTTTTTTATCCGTGTTAATTTGTGAACTTAGCAGAGCGGTATCACGAATTCCTTTAAAAAATCAAAAGGCAAATGAGTAAATCTGTGGCTATCTATTTTTAATTCTTAAATTGATACTATCTTTGCGCCCGATATGATATCAGTAAATTCAGTTACAGTTGCCTTTGGAGGCTCATCTTTGTTTGATAATGTTAGTTTTTTAATAAGCGGCAAAGACCGCATTGGGCTGGCGGGCAAGAACGGTGCGGGTAAATCTACCATGCTAAAATTAATTGCAGGAGAGCAATCGCCTACAAAAGGCGAAATTTCTAAACCTAAAGATTTTAAACTGGGGTACTTGCCTCAGGATATGATACACCAACACGGGCGTACTGTGTTTGAAGAAACTGCTTCTGCTTACGCGGAAATTACGCAATTGCAAAATCGCTTAATTGAAATTAATAAAGACCTTGAAATTCGTACCGATTACGAAACCGATAGCTATTCTCAATTAATTACTGATTTAACGGATATCTCTGCAAGACTTGATATTATTGGTGCCAACAATCGTGATGAGGAAATTGAAAAAATCTTAAAAGGTCTTGGTTTTGACCGGAATGATTTTCATCGTTTAACGAATGAGTTTAGCGGTGGATGGCGTATGCGCATTGAACTGGCTAAACTTTTGCTTCAAAAACCTGATGTGCTTTTGTTGGATGAGCCTACCAATCACTTGGATATTGAGGCGATACAGTGGCTTGAAGAGTTTATGGAAACCTACTACGGCGCGCTTGTTTTAATATCGCACGATAAACAATTTTTAGATAACGTTACCAATCGTACTATTGAAATTGTAAATAGAAAAACATACGATTACAAAGCCAATTACAGTAAATATTTAATTCTTCGTCAGGAAAGGCAAGACCAGCAAGAAAGTGCTGTTAAAAATCAGCAAAAATTAATTGATCATACCGAAGCTTTAATTGATAAATACCGTGCAAAAGCAAACAAAGCGTCGTTTGCGCAATCGTTAATTAAAAAACTTGATCGTATGGAGCGTATTGAGGTGGAAGATGGCGACAATACAGTAATGAATATGCGCTTTCCAAAACCTGCTCTTTCAGGCAAGATAGTTCTAACTGTTGAAGATGCTGCAAAAACGTATGGCAATAAATTAATTTTTAAAGACGCTAATTTTATTGTTACCAAAGGCGAGAAAATTGCTTTAGTTGGTCGTAATGGTGAAGGCAAATCTACCATGATGAAAATGATTGGCAACAAAACTAATTTTGACGGTACCGTACAAATCGGCCACAATGTTTTGGCCGGAGTTTTTGAACAGGATCAGGAAGAAAAATTAGATCAAAATAAAACCGTTTTTGAAACTATTGATGAACTTGCTGTTGGCGATATTCGTAAACAGGTTCGTAATATTTTGGGTTCGTTTTTATTTGGTGGAGATGATATTGATAAAAAAGTACGTGTACTTAGTGGTGGAGAACGTGGTCGTTTAGCTCTTTGCAAGCTTTTGTTAGAACCTTATAATTTACTTTTGCTGGATGAGCCAACCAATCACTTGGATATAAGAAGTAAAGAAATTTTAAAGAAAGCACTTTTAGACTACGAAGGCACAGTTATTTTGGTGTCTCACGATAGGGATTTTTTAGATGGCTTAACCAACCGTTTGTTTGAATTTAGAGATGGCGGTGTAAAAGAACATTTATGCGACATTAAAGAGTTTATGAAAAAACGTAAACTTGAGAAATTAATGGAGCTTAAATCTGTTCAAGTTCAGCCCACGGCAGAAAAAAAAGCAGTTGAAAAACCTAAAGTTGATACTTCCGAAAAAGATAAGGAGCTTAAACAAATTAAAAATCAAATTTCTAAATGCGAGAAGGATATTGAAGCTTTAGAAACCGATATTAAAAAATTGGATGAGCAGCTTGCTAACCCAGATACCTACCAAAAACTAATGAATGATAAGGTATTTTTTGAGAACTACAATCAAAGCAAAAAAAAGCTGGAAACTCTTTTAAAAGAGTGGGAAAGCTTGAACGAGAAGGTTTAGTTTTTATTAAGTTACTTTTTGTATCTTTACTTTAGAAGTTTTACATGAAGAAACTATTGTTTTTTGTTTTTATTTTCTACGTAAGTTTTAGCAAAGCGCAAACTAATGTTTATCATCCGTTTCCTGATTCTAATGCCGTTTGGAATGAAACTTACGGCTACCTTGACCAAAGCGACCCATATCTTAACTGGATTTACAACCCACATATATATTTTATAGCTGGGGATACTATTATTTCAAACAAACACTACCAAAGGGTATTAAGTAGTGGTTATGAAAATCATGTGATGGGCAATTGCTGTTATTATTATAGCAAGTATGTGGGAGCAATAAGGCAAGATTCTATTCATAAAAAAGTATATTACTGTAATGCATACTCCACAGATACACTTTTGTATGATTTTAATTTGCAGATTGGAGACACTTTGCCAATTAGTTATATAAATAATAATAATCAAGGGAAAAACTTTGTTTCTTCTATAGATTCTATTTTAATAGGAACAAGTTATAGAAAACAATATCATATCAGTAATTACGATGTAAATATAGATTCCAACTATGTTTATTTAATTGAAGGTATTGGCAGCACATTTGGTTTAATTTATCAGCTTACACCACCCTTTGAAAATGGAAACACTTTAAATTGTTTTGGTCAAAATAATGTAACACTATATACAAATCCAAACGGCAATTGCGATTTAACACTAAATATAAAAACATTAAATGTACAAAACTCATCATTTCAAATTTTTCCCAACCCCAACAACGGCAGCTTTACAATAGAACCGAGCAACTCTACCAAACAAACCTTGCAAATTTTTGATATAAACGGTAAAATGCTGCTAAGTCAACCTATAACTGGTAAAACAACTATAGATGTCACAAATTTAGCAGAAGGCGTTTACAACCTAAGTTTATTAAGTAATGAGGGTATTATCAACAAAAGGCTTATTATTGTTAGATAAAACTCGATTTTTTAACTTTTTAATTTTGAATTGATAAATTATTACTTATATTTGCACCCTTAAAAAATTATAAAAATGGCTCGTGTTTGTCAATTAACAGGTAAAAAAGCAGTAGGAGGTAACATGGTATCTCACTCAAATCATAAAACTAAACGTTCGTTTGATGTGAACTTACAACGTAAAAAGTTTTTTGTACCGGAAACCGGTGAGTGGTTAACCTTACGTGTATCTACTTCTGCAATTAAAAATATTAATAAATTAGGCGTATTTGCTTGTGTAAAAGAAGCTCGTGCAAAAGGTTTTTTACCAAAAGCTAAAGTGGCAAAAGCAACAGCTACCGTTGCTCCTGCAAAAGTAGCCGCTAAGTAATATTTATTTCAAAATTAAAAAGCCTTGTTACCTTTGGTGGCAAGGTTTTTTTGTTTTATATATGTTAAAAAATTAGCCAATTAGTTAATTTGAAAATAAAATAATGAAGAAAATAAAATACGTATTACTACTTACTGCCGTATTGACGAATTGTCTAATCGGCACATTAGCAATTGCTCAATCAGATTCATTATACGATAGAGACTGGCTTTCAGCCTCTTTTCATAAAGCAAGGCGCGAAGCTTTAAGAGAAAAATTAGCGCCAAAATCAGTAGCCGTTGTTTTTGCTAATGCAGAAAGAAATCGGAGCAATGATGTAGATTTTCAATACAGTCAAGATCCCGATTTTTATTATTTGAGTGGTTTAATTGAGCCAAATGCCGTTTTACTCATCTTTAAAGAACCACAAACCATTGACAGTATTACCACGAATGAGCTTATTTATGTGCAGCCTCGTAGTCCGCGTGATGAAAGCTGGACAGGTAAACGATTGGGTATTGACGGCGTTAAAAAGCAGTTAGGCTTTGAACATGCTTATGTAAATACAGACTTTGCCGATTTTAATTTAGACTTTAAAAAATTCGATAAAATTTATCACCCTCCGTTTAATAATGATGTACGCGATGATAAAACAGATTCGGGCGATTTATTTAGTTTATTAAAAATATTCAACGAAAAAACCAAAGACCTTCAAACAAAAGATTACTACACATTTTATGCGTTTATGAGCGATTTACGTGAAATTAAATTGCCCGAAGAGCTTACCCAACTGAGAAAAGCCATCGATATTACTTGCGCATCTCACTTAGAGTTGATGAAAAAATTAGAAAGCAACATGACCGAATATCAGGCACAAGCTATTGTTGAGTATGGTTTTAAGTATGGTGGGTCTGAGTATGTGGGTTATCCATCTATTGTAGGTGCAGGCGAAAATTCATGCATTTTACATTACATCACAAATCGTAAAAAATTAACGCCTAATGATATTATGGTAGTTGATGCCGGAGCTGAATACCATGGCTACACAGCTGATGTAACACGCACTTTACCTATATCAGGTAAATTTAGCGAGGAACAGAAACAAATTTATAATCTGGTACTTAAAGCACAACTGGCAGGTATTGATGCTTGTAAAGAAGGTAATTTGTTTCGTGCACCGCATAATGCTGCCGCAGATGTTATTAAAAAAGGGTTAATGGATTTAGGTATTACTTCATCACCAAATGAATTTATAAAATATTTTTTTCACGGTACATCGCACTACTTAGGTTTAGATGTGCATGATGTGGGTAACTACGCTCGTTTAAAAGCTAATGAAGTTATAACGGTTGAACCCGGTATTTATATTCCTGAAAATGCCAGTTGCGATAAAAAGTGGTGGAATATTGGTGTGCGTATAGAAGACGATGTTTTAATAACCAACGGTGT
>CAIXZI010000281.1 GCA_903923915.1 uncultured Bacteroidota bacterium | reverse complement strand
TGAAATCAATAAATCAAAATCGGTAGGAGAAAAATACTTTTTGTATTTATTGTTTACTAACAATGATTGTATTGTTGTAACTACAATTTCAGCCTTTCTCCAATCACTTTTGTTTTCTTTATATACAACGGTTGAAATATCGTTTTTCAAATATGAATTAAAATCTTTACGGGCTTGTTCTTCTAATTCAAGCCTATCCACCAAAAACAATACCCTACGAGCATTGCCCGTTTTGTAAAATAATTTAATGGCAGCAGCAGCCGTTAGGGTCTTACCCGTACCCGTTGCCATTTCCAATAAGAAACGCTTTTTACCTTCCTTAACTTTTGCTTGAATACTCTTAACTGCATTGATTTGATAGTAGCGTAAGAAACGAAGTTTGTGAGTTTTAATAAATTCCCCTTTTTTTGCTTCGTTATGGTATTCGGGAAAATCATTATAGTTAGGCAACTGAGTTAAAGCAACGAAATCTTCATTTATAGGCTCGTTAACGAGTTTTTCGCTATCGGGCTGATATGATTTATAGGATTGCAAAGAAGTGAGCGTAGGAAAGGCTGTAATGCGTTCGGGATTGCCTTGTTCCAAGTTCCACAAGTAATGTACATTACCATTTGAAAGAATGATGTACTGTGCTTTTTGAGCGATTGCATATTTTCGGGCTTGTTCCTTTGCAAATAGCGGCTCTATTTTTTCGCTCTTGGCTTCCAACACCACCAAAGGGTTTTGAAATTCGTCAAGTAATAAAAAGTCAATGAAACCTCCTTTTATTTTTTCAAAATCTTCTCCTAAGTCGTCAAATTTTATATGGCTCTCTAAGTGAATATTGGCTTTGCCATCGGCAGTATCAAAGAAACGCCAACCCGCTTCTTCAAGCAACTTGTTAATTTTTACACGGGCTTTCGCCTCCACATTGTTGAACATACCTGTAATTGACCGTAATAGTATTTCAAAGATAACATTTCTAATACAACTTAAAATGTGATTAATTTAAAGGGAGACGAATGATATGGCTTTGGTGATATTGCGATGAAGGATGAATTTAGTTATGTCGAATTAAATTAAATGCAAAACAGGTTCAGTATTGAAATAAAAAAAGGGGCTATTATTAGTTAGCCCCAATTATTTAATTTATCCCTTCCTCTATTATGATGCTAATTTCAATGAAATTGTAGGCAGTTTTTCGACAGCCATTTGCTTTTCCTTATCAAGTAAATGTAAGTATAATTCAGTTGTCTTAACTTTACTATGACCAAGCAATTTACTAATGGTATAAATATTTACATCATTTTTTAAAAGTAAATAAGCGAATGTGTGGCGAGCGCAATGGAAAGTTATTTTCTTTGTAATATTTGCCTTTAAACACAATTGAGTTAAAGCTACATTCTGATAAGAACCATATTTTAGTCCAACAAAAACCTTTTGAGAGTTTTCTCCTCTATCACCCATTAGCTTAATGGCATCAGGTTGTAAAGGGATTCCAAATTGTTCTTTGGTTTTTTCTTGATGCCCTCGAATTGTCACTTTTGAATAGTCATGGTCTATATTACCCCATCTTAATTCAACTAAATCAGACCATCTTAAACCTGTAAGAACAGAAAACAAAAAAGCTCTTTTAAGAACTTCATATCTACAATCTTCTTTACATATATTATTTAATTCCTCCTCAGTAAGAAAACTCCTACACGGTGTTATTGCAGGAAGTCTGCCAACACCATGGCAAGGGCTTTCCAAAATTATTTTATCTTTAACTGCATCATTACAAGTAGCTATAAACTTATTAAAATAGCTATGCGATGAGTTAGAGCTTAGTTTACAATCATCTTTTAGAAACAACCTAAATCTTTGTACCCAATCCTTATCCATTTTACCCATCTCAATATTTTCAGGACAAAATTTCTTTAAGTGCTTTTGCATACTATCCCAATTACCATAATTTCCTTTACTTGATTTTCTTTGTTCGGCTAAGTAACCCACATAGTCAATAAGCAAGGTATCAGATTTTAAATTTATAGTTAAACAATACTTGTTTTTAAGCAATTCTTCTTCCTTTTTATTTCTAATAATCTGAATTGTATCAAGTGTTAATTGATTTTGTCTTCTTTCTTCATTTGATTTTGGATTTTTAAGATGAATAAAATCTAAAGTTTCAGTAACCCTTTTTCTTCCCTTTTGATTAATATCAAGATAAAACTTAACATCACCATTTCTTAGGATACGTTCTCGTATCGTTACAATTTGTTTTTGTTTTTTTTGCTTTTTCATTTTTGTTAGTTTTTGTTATTAATTATTTTGAATAACAAAGGACTAACAAAAGGCTTGATTATTAAAGATT
>CAIXZI010000280.1 GCA_903923915.1 uncultured Bacteroidota bacterium | reverse complement strand
TAGATACATTTAAAATAATAATACCAAACAATATACTATAAACAGGATGATAGATTATAAACGGAAAATGAATTATATCCAATAGTAATATACCTGTTAAGATTAATGAAATATATTGCGCCTGTTTTGAATAAAAAAAATTTAAATATTTACTTTTATTAAAAAACAGCCAAGCAAAGCACCCGCCAATAGCCATACAATCTACCCGCAAGTTATAGCTAAACTGACTTAAAAAACTATAGATATTAATCCCTTTAAAATAAATGGGTTGATACGATTTAACTAAAAAATGTAAGATAAAACGTAATACAAAAAAAACAACAGGTATTAATATTAAAACCAGTTTAATGTTTTTTCTAAAATAATTTACAATCCAAGGCCAAAATAAATAGAACTGCTCTTCTGAGCCCACCGACCACAATTGACCAGGGAATCCACCACTTATATAAATTATAGATGCCACATTTGGAAGAAAAAATAAGTACAAGAAAAACTTAGTTGCAAAAAAATCAAGCGATAGTGTTGATGTAAAATAGGCGTAAAATAAATTGATAGCAATTGTAAAAAAATACAAAGGCCATATTCTAAGCACTCTTCTTATATAAAAATCTTTTATGTTTATTTTTTGCTCATTTTTATATTCAGCTAATAAAAGATAAGTTATTAGGTATCCGCTTAAAACAAAAAACAACGTAACTCCTGCCCCACCCAACCATGCAAAAAAACTATCTTCCATTGTAAAGTGCGCATACTTTCTAACAAAATCTATGGCAACAAAATGATGCGCAAAAACTAATGCAGCTGCAATAAAACGAATACCGTTAAGCGATGGAAAATAAACCGACTCTTTTTTTAAATTCAATTTTACTGTTTAAATATATTGCATTTATAGCTGCTACTATTATTTAACTGCTGTGTTCAAGTTCATGTGCCAACAATTTCATTTTAGCATCCATGTCTATTAGCGGGCAAGCCAATTGCCTTATTTTTGAAGGATGCTCAGTATCTAAATTTACGTTGTCTATAAATTCTTTTATTTTATAAAAATCAAGAGGGGTATTGTTATTAGGAAATGTTAAACTATACTTCTTTAATTCTTCACTCGAATCTATATCAGTATCAAAATAAGCTTTAACAACTGGAAATCCCGATGCTAAATCACTTCTAACTTTAAGAACTGTTGCTTCATTTAAATTTACTACATAAAGAGCAAGAGAGCCAAATGAAAAATCAAAATCTTTCACAAAGTCGTTAATTTCTTCTCTTGATTTTGTTGCGTGTACAAATACATTTTGCAGTTTATTTTCTTCTATTACTTTAATATGTTTCGGATCAATCCTTCCTATTAAATGTATTTCAAAATCTTTAGGTTCTTTATATTCTGCAATGCCCGATAAAATTCTTTCTATACCGTGCCAATGCGCTGTATAACCTGCCAAAAGAAAGCAACGTATAACTTTATCTGTTTTTTGTTTATTCCTTAAGCTGGTTTTACTTATATCAATTCCGTTTGTAATAACAATTGTTTTATAACCAGGACATTTTTTCTTCTCATACTCAGCAATTTCATTGGTAACACAAAC
>CAIXZI010000279.1 GCA_903923915.1 uncultured Bacteroidota bacterium | reverse complement strand
TGAGGCTTACCACACTGGAAACTAGGAGAAAAAGAGGGGATCTAATTCAGTTCTTTAAAATAATAAACAAAATTGATCACGTTAATTCAAGAAATGAACAGTGTTCGAGAGAATTTCTTCACAAATAGGGTAATATCTTTTTGGAATGATCTCCCGGTAGGAGTAAAAGAAGCATAATTATAGTTTTAACTACATTAACAAAAAATAAGATAATGTAATTTTAAAATAAATGTAGCATACAACTAAAAATATTTTCGAAAACAAATTATTTATTTTTAAATGGTATAAATAAACTCTTTTATTCAGATTTTTAGTGACCACGTGTAATTTTAGCAAGAGTTAAACAGTATAATTTGATTTTATGGTCTATTGGGCCGAAAGTTAAACTACCTTTTAAGACAAAAGCTACTGTTAATGATCATTCAGTCATTCATGGTGTATTAGCGGATCACCCAAGCCCTAGTATATTAATTTAACCGTTAAACCCCTCTCAATATACTATATGAGTAAAAGTTTTCCGCTTGGAAGCATGTTGTAACAATCCAGTAGGCTTTTCTAAATAATGCCAGATTTTATTAAAGGATTTCAGTAAACCATTAATGAGCCTTTAAGTATTTACCCATGGGCGCTAATTCTAAACTCATTTGCTAATTTTAACTAAACATGGGCTTTTAAATGGATTTAGTTACAATTATGGGTACTGAAAAGTTAAACCCTGTGCGTTTTTCAACGACCATGAAATTTAAAATACAAAAATTTGACTTAAAAATATAAATTATTTGATAAAATTTATTGATTTTAAAAACTTAGGAAAAAGATCTTTTAGAAATGTTTTATTAATAGCTTACCGTGTTTTTTCAATTTTGAAACTCTTGCATAACCATCGATCGAGTGACCGTTTTCGTCCGTGACCATCATGCTTACGCAATAGTTTAAAAATGAAACACAAAACACTGTAAATTTAGTTATATATAAAAATTTACCTTTAGTTTCAATATCTATTACTTTTTGTGGTAGGGCATTTCTAAGTGAATCTAGATGCTCAAAATCACCATGTTTTTTATAGCGTCCATTAAGAACATTGATTTCTGTTATCTCTTTATTTTTAAGTTTTGTACTAAGAAAATCTGCATATTTTAGAACCTCGATTACTTCGGGCATCTTATTTATATATTATTTTATATGTATTGCTTTAGATACAAAATCTACTCACTTATTGGTGGACTTCTAAAACCAAACCATACCAATCCAAACCAAACCAAAAAATTTTTTCTATTAATGGATGCACCTGCTTTCGGACTTTTGAAACATGTATCATATTTCTGTAACAAAATTAGGGAACCAAATTTCGCAAGACCCTTTATAAAAATATTTCAATTTATTATAATGGCTGGTACCAGGCGTAATAAAAAAGGTACAAAAAAGGCCCTTCCGGAGAAACCGGAAAATCGTCAAATCATTGTAACTTATAATTCTAACGGTGCTCCATTAGATGAAATACAGAAAAAAAATCTTATAAAACATATCAAGAAAGGCCATTACTATGTAGTTTATTTATCAGGGAAATTTAAATATTCGTTTGCCGATGATAATGAGTCTACTAAAGCAACATTTTTATGGAAGGGTGGAGCAGGAGACTGGCATGAAGCATATGACAGAGTAATGAATCTTCTTAGTAGTAATTTACCCCCAGGTATAGTTTCCGAATCCATTGTTGAACAAGAAGTATAAAACCATATAAAGGATTTTTATTTGGTTATAAACGGGTTAAGCCCCAACCTGCGAATAGCTCAGTTAGTAGAGCGGGAGATTGTAGATTTTGTCTAATTTTAAATCTCTCCAAGTCATCGGTGCGAATCCGGTTTCGCAGAATACATTTTTACATTTGTTTTAAAC
>CAIXZI010000278.1 GCA_903923915.1 uncultured Bacteroidota bacterium | reverse complement strand
TGTTTATATAAAGGGTTTTTCTACGCAAAACCCTTTAAAAACAACCAAAAATAGTTGGCTTTGCCCGGTTTTGTTTTTTACTACCTCTGTTTTATTTCTCATTTTTTTAGTTTCAGTTTCTCTAAAGGGCTGGTTACTCTTCCTAAACCCTCACTGCTAACGTGGGTATAGAGCTGTGTTGTTTTTGGACTTTTATGCCCCAGCAACTCTTGTATATACCTAAGGTTTACACCCCCCTCTAAAAGATGCGTGGCATAACTATGCCTTAGCGTATGCAAGCTAACGTTTTTATTTATTTTTGCCAAATCTTTTGCTTTATGAAAAACTTCTTCTAAACTGCTTTCGGTATAACGACTCCCTTTCTGTCCTTCAAATAAATATTGCTTAGGCTTGTAGCTTTTGTAATAAAGGCGCAATAAACCCAAAGCAGTTTCGCCAAGGGGCACTATCCTATCTTTATTACCCTTGGCATTTCTAATAGTAATAAGCATGCGTTTACTATCAACATCGGGCACCTGCATGTTTAGCAACTCGCTTCGGCGCAATCCGCCTTGATAAATAAGCGCCAACATGGTTTTGTGTTTTATATTATCTAAGCTGTTTAGCATACCTTCAACTTCTTCTAAACTTAAAATACTGGGCAGTTTAAAGGGTTTTTTGGGGCGGTGTATTTGTTCTACATCAATAGCACGGTTTTGCACGGTTCTAAAAAATAACTTAATGGCATTAACCACTTGGTTTTGGTAGGAAGCAGATAACTTATACTTTAATATAAACTCGTTATTAAAAACAACAACATCATCGTTGGTAATTTCTGCAATAGGTTTATCTCGGTAAAATTTTAAAAATGCTTTTAGCGCATCGGTATATGTTTTAATGGTGCTATCGCTATAGCGTTTGCTTTTTAACCATTGCACATATTGTTTTACTTTAGCACTTGTTTCTTCATTTAAAGCGGGGGGCAAATCAAGGTTTTCTTCCTCAAAAGCTATGCGTGCATTTTGCAATGTTTGTTTTATAATACCCAGCGTTTGTTGCGTGGCCGGATAGTGCCAAATTTTTTTACTGCCGCTATATTTATAACCTTCAATATTTTTTATAACAGCAATTAGCTTTACATCGTAATCAAAAATAAGTGCAATGCGTTTTTTGCCCTTGTGTTCTATATCCTGTATTTTAACTACTTGCATACACAAATATAAATACTACTTTTTGTAATAGCATAAAAAAACACCGCTTTTACTGTATTATGGCAAGTTTAAACGCACTTTTTTGTATGTTTGCAAAGTGCAAAGCCTTAAAAAACAACTGTGTTTTGGTTGCGTTAGCAAATAAAAAAACTACGGCATAACATAATGAAAAATTAAAAAACAATAACGGCACATGAAAACACTTACCATAGTTCGCCATGCAAAATCAGATTGGGCAAACGATACCTTACACGATGCACATCGCCCACTTAATGAACGCGGTTATATGGATGCAAATGTTATAGCAAAACAAACCGTAAAAAAAATTGAAAAACCAGATTATTGGCTTACAAGCCCTGCTATTCGTGCGTATTCTACTGCTATTATTTTTGCCAATGCGTTTAAATTTGATGCCGAAAAAATAGTAATTAAACAAAAAATTTACGAGGCTACTGTAAAAAATTTAAAACAAATAGTAAGTGCAATTCCTGATAATTATAAGCATGTTATTTTATTCGGGCACAATCCTTCTCTTACAAATTATTTTAACGAAATTTCCGATTCGTTTGCAGATAATATTCCAACTTGTGGCGTATTACACCTAACATCGCCGGCTAATAAATGGAAAGAATTTAGTAACACTAAACTTCAAAACGATTTTTATCTTTATCCAAAAGAAATATAAATAATTATTCATGTCTAATAAATATTTACCCTACGTAAATCGAGAAATAGCCTGGCTATCTTTTAATGAACGTGTTTTGCAGGAAGCTGCCGATCCAACAACTCCTTTGCTTGAAAGAATGAAGTTTTTAGCCATTTTTTCTAATAACAGAGATGAGTTTTATCGTGTGCGTGTTGCCACCGTAAAACGCATGTTGCCTTTGGGCAGAAGAGCCATTCCGTTAATTGGCGCGCACCCTAACGATTTGTTAGATACTATTTTAAAACGCGTGCTTGTTCAACAAAATCGCTTCGAAGAAATTTACCAGCATCTTTTAAAAGAACTGAAGCAGGAAAAAATATTTTTACTGAACGAAAAATCTTTAAATGCCGACCAACAAAAAACAGTACGTTCTTTTTTTCATCAAAAAGTAATTTCAAATTTATTTCCTATTCTGTTAGATGAAGCAAAACCATTTCCTTCGCTTAGAGATAAATCAAGTTATTTATTTATTAGGTTGCAGGCAAAAGAAACTAAAAAATTTAGTTACGCTTTGGTTGAAGTACCAACAAAAAGCATGAGTCGCTTTTTTGTATTACCAAAAGAAGGCGATAAAAGCTATATTATTTTATTGGATGATGTGATACGTTTTTGTGCCGATGAAATTTTTTCGGTACTTGGATTAACCGCATTAGATGCTTACAACATAAAACTAACAAGAGATGCAGAGCTGGACATCGATAACGATGTGGTATCGCATAGCATGGTAGAAAAAATATCTAAAGGTTTAAAACAACGCAAAAAGGGATTGCCGGTACGATTAGTTTTTGATGGCTCATTACCCGAGGACATGAAAAACTTTTTGCTGAAAAAAATTAATCTTACCAAAAAAGATGCGCCCATACCTGGCGGTCGTTACCATAACTTTAAAGATTTTATTGCCTTTCCTGATTTGGGCAGAAAAGAATTACTTAATCCAAAATTAAAACCCATTGAGCATAAATTGTTTGCTAACTACCATACCAGTTTGTTGCAAGCCATTCGTAAAGAAGATGTGTTGTTGGTTTATCCATATCATACCTACGATCATATAATTTCTGTATTGCGAGAGGCTTCCATGAGTCCGGTGGTGGAGGAAATAAAAATTACCGTATATCGTTTAGCAGATTCTTCTAAAGTGGCTAACGCACTAATTAACGCACTTAAAAACGGAAAAAAAGTAACGCTTGTGGTTGAGCTACAAGCCCGTTTTGATGAAGAAAATAATTTATACTGGGCAAATAAATTACACGAAGAAGGTGCAACTATTATATATGGAGTTCCTAATTTAAAAGTGCATTCTAAATTATTTTTAATTACCGCCAGAGAAAACGGTAAGCTTGTAGAGTACGCCCATATTGGCACCGGCAACTTTAACGAAAAAACAGCTAAGATATATACCGATTGTAGTTTACTTACGTCTGATAAAAAAACCTGTGTTGAAGTTAGCCGTGTTTTTGATTTCTTTACCGATAATTTTAAAACCGGACATTACAAACAATTGGCGGTTTCTCCGTTTAATATGCGCCGTACGTTCACGCAACTTATAAATAAAGAAATTGCAAATGCCAACGCCAAAAAACCGGCTTACATTACCTTAAAAATGAATAATTTGGTTGATAGAAAAATAATCAATCATTTATATAAAGCGTCGCAAGCGGGCGTTAAAGTAACTTTAATTGTTAGAGGCATTTGCTCGTTAGTATGTGGCGTTAGAGAAATTAGTGAAAATATAACTGGCGTTAGTATTGTAGATAAATATTTAGAACACATGCGCGTTTTTATTTTTGCCAATGGCGGGGATGAAAAAATATTTATTTCTTCGGCCGATTGGATGACCAGAAACCTTGATCATCGCTGCGAAGTAGCTGTTCAAATAAGAGATAAAAACGTACAAAGTATTTTAAGCAATATTTTGGCGATACAATTATCGGGCAATACAAAAGCCAGAATTTTAGATCAGCATCTAACCAATACATATAAAAAACCAACAGGTAATGAGCCTAAAGTGCGCGCTCAAGATGCGGTATATAATTATTTATTAAAAGAAACAGGCGTAGTAAACCCTGTAAAAAAGATGGTGAAAAAAACCGTAAAGAAAAAATTAACCCCTGCTAAAATATGATTTTTGCTGCCATTGATATAGGCTCTAATGCTGTACGCTTATTGCTTAGTCACGTTTACGAAACAAAAGGAAAAGTTTATTTTGAAAAAGAAGAATTGATTCGTATGCCGGTGCGCTTAGGAGAAGATACTTTTTTGCATGGAGAAATAAGCGCAAAAAAAGCCGATAAACTGGTGGCCGCTATGCGTGGCTATAAAGAATTAATGAATGTATTTGATATTGTTGCTTACAAAGCTTTTGCCACATCAGCTATGCGTGATGCAAAAAACGGACAAGAAGTTATTGAACGGGTAAAAAGAGAGGCCAACATAGATATTGAGATTATTGATGGTAAAACAGAGGCATCTACCATTTTTTCTAATCACGCCGAAGAGTTTTTAGACCCCATGAAATCGTATTTGTATATTGATGTAGGCGGAGGAAGTGCCGAGCTTACATTAATTACCGATAAAGTAATTATTGCCCAAAAATCTTTTAACGTAGGCACGCTGCGTATGCTATTTAATAAAATAGATAAAGACGAGTGGGATAATTATAAACAGTGGATTAAAAAAAATACGCAAGGCATAAAACCATTGCACGCCATAGGTTCTGGAGGAAACATAAATAAGCTTTATAAAATGATTGGCAAAAAAGATAGCCAACATCTTAGTTACGATAAATTAAAGGCTATGCAAGATATGCTAAGTTCTTATACCTATGAAGAGCGTATTACCACACTTGGATTGAAGCCTGATAGAGCTGATGTAATTATTCCGGCTGCTAAAATATTTTTAACCGCTATGAAACATGCCGACATTGAACGCATTTATGTGCCGCAAATAGGGCTTTCTGACGGAATTATACATATATTGTATGAGGAGTATAAAAAGAAAAATTAAATTCTAATTGTACTTGAACGAAACACAACACACATTTCAGTTAAAAAATATTTCAATTGGACATGCAAATAATGTGCTGATTGAAAACATTTCGTTCAACATTCAAACGCCTTGTTTAGTTGGCTTGATAGGCAATAACGGCTGCGGTAAAACAACACTTTTAAAAACCATCTCGGGCTTACAAAAAAAGTTGGCAGGCAATATCTGCTTTAAGGAAAAAGAAATTTCTACGCTGACTAATAAAGAAGTTTCTAAAATTATAACTTTTGGTTTTGCGTTTAATGGTAACACATTTCCCATTAGTGTTTATGAACTGGTAAGTATGGGGCGTTACCCTTATTTAAATAATATGGCAACACTTACCGAGGCAGACCATAAAATTATTTTAGAAGCTATAAGTACGCTTAGTGTATCTCATTTAAAAGAGAAATTAATAACTTCTATAAGTGATGGTGAGCGGCAAAAGGCTTATATAGCAAAAGCGTTGGCACAGCAAACGCCTGTTTTGTTATTAGATGAACCAACGGCTTTTTTAGATTACACATCTAAAAAATATTTTTTTAAAACGATAAAAGAAAATACTGTTGTAAGAAATATTATTACCATTATCTCCTCGCATGATATAGATTTTTTGAGCAGAAATGCAGATTATTTACTGATGATACAAGACGATAAGAAAGTAGTGTTTGAAAAAACTGCAACGGTTATTGAAACGGATTATTTCAAAACGCATTTTAATTATTAGACTCTGAAAATAATAGCGCATAGTCATGTTGAGCTTGTCGAAACATTTGCTCAGCCCGCCCATATCCTTCGACAAGCTCAGGATGACTTGCGACCACTTGATTGGAATAAAAAATGTAGCCACAGATTATAATTAAATTTTCTGTGATAATTTGCAAAATCTGTGGCAATAAACTACAAATTAAGTTGTTTCAACAAAGCAGCCGTACGCACATTTTTTTCTAACAAAGGTGCTGTGATGCCCACTTTCTTAGCCCCTTCAATATGTTGAATAGAATCATCTATAAAAATGGTTTCCTCTAATTTTAAATTGGCATTGTTCAATACATGCAAAAAACATACTGCATCTGGCTTGCGTAAATGTATGCGGCAAGAGTAATAAACTTTTTCAAATAGGTTTTCAAATTCGTTTACCGGACAAACTTTTTCAATCAGTTTTTCAAAAGCAGTTATGTGTGTTTCGTTGGTGTTGCTTAATAAAAATACGCGATACTTTTTCTTCAGCTCTTTTAGCATTAAATAATTTTCTTCAGGAAATCCAATCAGCATGGCATCCCATGCATTTCTGCTTTCCTTAGGTGTTATGTTTTTTAAGCCGGATAAATTTTTTAATTCGTCAAAAAAAACAGCCTCGGTTATTTCTCCAACTTCATATTTATTAAACAAATTGGTTTGCGCTGCCTGCGAATATATTTCTTTAAAATTAGTGCAACCTAATTTTATAAAAGCCTGCTCAGTAAGCAGGTAGTCAATATCTAACAGAACTCCTCCAAAATCAAGTATAATATTTTTAACGGGCATAGTTTAGGAAGCTAACTCAACATCTACGCTAAAATTTTGTGGATGTTTTGCGGTTATGTTTTTATAAAAATCCATAATTTGTTTCATATCAACTTTAAAATCTCCCGTAGGATAAATTATTTTATATATGCCACAGGTGCGTGTTTTATAATCTAAAAAACCTAAGGCAATAGGTACTTTTGCTTTAAGTGCAATGTAATAAAAACCCGTTTTCCATTTCTCCATTCGGGCGCGCGTACCTTCTGGTGTAACCATTAAACAAAGTTCATCCCGGTTTGTAAATAAATCGGCAATGGCATCCACGCTTCCTTTCTTCTCGCCTGTTTTAATAGCGGTGCGGTCTATAGGCAAAGCCCCCAACGAACTCATTAATCCTTTAAAAGGAAAGCGCATCCACTCTTTTTTTATGGTAAAGCGCATTTTTAGTTTCATAATTTTTAAGGCGCCAATGCCGTACATAAAATCCCAGTTGCTGGTATGTGGTGCAGCTACAATAACACATTTTTTTATGTTACTTGGCAGGTAGTGTGTTATCTTCCATTTCCCTAATTTAAAAAGTAATTTAAACATACTATTGGTTTTAGTTTATATTGAAAATTTATAGCCCACACCTCGTATAGACTGTATATACTTAGGTTCGCGCTGATTGGCTTCAAATATTTTTCGAAAATTTAAAATGTAATTGTCAATGGTTCTAGAAGATGGGTTTTCATTTGGCGACCAAAGTTTTTCTAAAATTTCATCACGAGAAACAATTAGATTTTTTTTCCTTATTAATAAATTTAGTAACTGCCATTCGCGTTGTGAAAGTGATGTAATGGTTTCGGTTTTGGTTTTTATGTAAAGCGATGAAAAATTAATTTCAAATTCATCAAAGGTAAAAACGGTAGTAACAGGCACATCGTATCTTTTTAGGAGATTTTTTACGCGCAAAATAAGTTCTTCTAAATTAAAAGGTTTGCTTAAATAATCGTCGGCTAATTTTAATCCGGTAATACGGCTATTGCCATCTGTGCGTGCCGTTAAAAACAAAACAGGCATATCGGGGTGTAATTTTTTTAACTGAACACATGCCTCAAACCCATCTACCTGTGGCATCATCACATCTAAAACAGCCAAATGAAAATTTTGTTGTGCAGCCAACTTTATTGCCTCATCTCCATTGTTGCAAGCCATTACCTGATACCCTTCTAACTCTAAATTTAGTTTAATGGTGTCTTGTAAATGCTCCTCATCTTCGGCTAACAATATTTTTTTCATATTATTCCTTTAAGAAATTTAGGATAAGCTGCGATGTTTGTGCAATAGCTTCCAAATTAAGTGTATGTCCAACACCGGGTATAATTTCTAATATAGAATTTGGAATGGCTTTGTGTACTTCTTGTGCTAAGTGTACGGGTAACAACAAATCTTTTTCGCCATGAATGATAAGCGTAGGGGTAGAGATGTTTTTTATCATGGGCCTATAATCAGGGCGTTCCCTTGTTGCTCGCATTAATTTAAACAAAGCATCGCTGTTGTTGTTGGCATCGGTGCGAGCTTGCTTCATTAAATCAATAGGAATGATTGGATTTTTAAAATAATTTTCGCCCAATACTTGCGGCAGCATCACATCTAGCATAAGCGAGTAACCTCCTATTTGCAGGGCGTTCCACCAGGCGGTTTCTATCGCATCGTAATATGGGGTTTTATGTGCAAAGCTGCTCATTAAAACAAGCTTGTTTAATTTTTGCGGATATAACAAGGCAAAGTGCTGTGCTACCAAACTTCCGTAAGATAAACCGGCAATGGTAGCATTATCAATTTTTAATTCATCCAACAGTTCTTTTACATCTTGTGCATGTCTGTTAAAGTTGCGCCACTCGGCATCTTTAGATGATTGCCCCTGAAAAATAAAATCTACCAAAATAATTTTATAATCTGCTTTAAAATAAGGTAGCATTAAAAACCAAGCAACGGTAGCTTGCGAGAGGCCATTTAAAAACACGATGGTTTTAGCACTTTGTGTGTTGCCTGTTATTTCGTAATATAAACTAAGGTTATCGGATGTTTTTAAAAGCATAGCTTTATTTTTGTTTTTGCCGAAATTACTAAAAAAGCATAAAAAACCGTTGTACTATGCAAATTGCGTATATTTGTGTAATGCGTTTTAAGCTGTTTGTTTTAGTATTATTTGTTGCCGCAAAAAGTTTTGCTACCCATAACCGCGCAGGCTACATTAGTTATACCTGGTTGCACGACCAAACCTACAAGTTTAGAATTTACACCTATACCAACCCCACCAGTGTTGGGGCAGACAGGTGTGAAGAAACCCTAATTTTTACCAATATACTTTCTAACCAAAATGTGTATGTTACCTGCTACAGGGTAAATAATAATTCGTACGACCTTCTTAATGTCTTTCCTAATCCTTTAGCAAACTGCCCTTCAAGCCCTGCGTTTCCTGGGCAAGGCGAGGGCGAAATATTGGTGGCTCCTTACGGCAGTTATGGCGGTGTTAAAGTAAATATTTACGAAGGTACTTATACATTTAATGGGCCAAGCACTTATGTTTTTGGTATGGTTGATCCTAATTTAGATAAAGATGTAAATAATGTGGGCGGAGGCAATTCGCAAAATGTAGCGTTTGCTTTGTTAGATACGTTAAGCACTAACAATATTTTAAATTATAATAACTCGCCTTTGGTATCTAATCCACCTATTGATAATGCTTGCTACCACCGTCAGTTTTGTTATAACCCCGGTATGTTAGACCCTGATAATGATAGCCTATCCTACTCACTTATACAATTTGTTACCGGAGATACAACAGGTAACTTTAGCAATGCGCCGGGTTCTTTTATTCCTAACGGCGTTAAAGTCGATGCTGTTACAGGCGATTTGTGTTGGACTAATGATTTTTCTAATCAGTTACACGGCGAGTATGATATTGATATACTAATAAAAGAATACCGCCGCAATCCGGTTGATGGTAGCCGATATTTAATTAGCAGTATGATTTTTGCTGTGCAAATATATGTGGTAGATTGTACGTCGCCCCCTATAAATTTAGCCGTATCTGCTACTAATACTTGTGTAGAAGCCGGCAGTATTATGCAACCCATTACTGCAACAGCCAGTGAAAGCCCGAATCCATCTGGTGTAATAAATATTGCTGCCACAGGGGTTGCGCTTACGGCAAACAACATTGGTACAAATGCTGGTTTTCCAACAAATAATGGTTCTACTAGTGTTTCAAGCACCTTAACTTGGGCGCCCTCTTGCCAGGCGGTACACCTTAACCCGTATTATTTTACCATTAAGGGTTATGATAATAACCCAAGTCCTAATGCGGCATACAGTACAGTTGTAGTACAGGTGGTTTCGCCTCCGGTGCAAAGCTTGTTGGCTGTTGCTACCGGAGATAGTGTTAAACTAACTTGGTCTCCGCCAACAGGCTGTGCCAATAATACCACCAACCCTATAACGCAGTATCTTATTTATCGCATAAACGATTGTGTGCCATATCATCCAAATCCATGTAAAACCGGGGTTCCGGCAAATTCTGGTTATCAGGTAATTGGCACTAGTATGGCTAGTCCGTTTTATGATACTGATAATGGTCAGGGGCTTCCGCCGGGTAATAGCTACTCATACATTGTAATAGCTAAATATGCCGATGGTTCTTTAAGCATGGCACCAACTTATTCTGCCAGCATGTGTGTTAATTTACATTTAGGTGTACCCATATTAACTAACGTTAGTGTTGATACTACTGATAATGTTAAAGGAAGTATTTATGTGAGATGGCATAGGCCGCTTACCATTGGTGTGAATTTTGATACTACGTTAGCAGGAAATGTAGGTCCTTATTATTTTGTTTTGCAACGCAAACAATATACAGTTAGTACAGGCACAGCTTCTACTTATACAACAATTTATACCACAAATGCTAAAGCAAATTTTTATCAACTATCAACCATGGCAGACACTACCTTTGCTGATAACTTGCTTGATACAGAGCATAACCAATATTATTACAAAGTTTTATTTTATGCCAGTAATTTGTATAAAGGAACGGGAGCGCCTGCAAGCTCTATATTTGTTAAGGCAGCGGGGCATGATAAAAAAGTGGTGCTAAACTGGACTTCTCAAACACCTTGGCAAGATACGTTATACTATGTTTTTCAACAGAATAACAATAACGCGGGCTATACCCTAGTGGGAAAAACGCATCATACAACCGATACTGTATACAATTTAGTAAACAATAAAAATTACTGTTTTAAAGTGCAGAGTATAGGCACGTATCAAAACATACATATTGTTAGCCCCGATTCTAATTTTTCGCAAAAAGTATGCGCAACACCAATTGATGATTCGCCTCCGTGTCAGCCTGCATTAAGTATTGTAGGTGATTGCGATGCCGCAGTTAATAAACTTACCTGGCAAAACCCTAATCATACCTGTAATATAAATGCAAAAGATGTAATTAAGTATTATATTTATTACAGCCCACGACAAGATAGTACACTTACAAAAATAGATTCTATTTTAAATGCCAATGATACTTCTTATACTACAAGTGTAAACACACAAAATATTGCGGGTTGTTATGTGGTTGTGGCAGTAGATTCTGCAGGTAATACAAGCCCGTTAAATAACGAAAGCTGTACCGATAATTGTCCGGAGTATGAGCTGCCTAATATTTTTACACCTAATGGCGATAATGCGAATGATTTGTACACGCCGGTAAAAAACAGATATATACGCAGTGTTGATTTTGTGCTGTATAATCGTTGGGGCGAAATTGTGTATGAAAACACCGACCCTAAATTAGGTTGGGATGGTAAAACAAAACAAATGAAACAAATGGCGCCTGATGGAGTTTATTTTTATACTTGTACCGTTAACGAAATTCATTATTACGGAATGAAAGAGCGTAAGCTAAAAGGATTTGTTCAGCTTAGTAAGTAAGTGTTAGTTTCTCCTAAAAACATTCACAATAAAAAAATATTAATTGCTCCATTAGATTGGGGCTTAGGGCATGCAGCACGATGTGTTCCTTTAATTAAACAATTACAGCAACAAAATAATAACATAGTAATTGCTTGCAATACGCAACAAAAAACATTTTTACAACAAGAAATTGAAGACGTTGCCTTTGCAGATTTGTTTGGCTACAATATGCGCTATGCAAAGGTTTTACCTTTGTGGATGAAAATTTTGTTTCAATTTCCCAAGCTTTTTATTGTTGTGCGAAGAGAAAATAAATGGCTGAAAGAGTATCTTGAAAAGAATAAAACAGATATTGTTATAAGTGATAATCGCTTTGGGTTTTATAATGAAAAAGTAGAAAGTGTTTTTATTACGCAT
>CAIXZI010000277.1 GCA_903923915.1 uncultured Bacteroidota bacterium | reverse complement strand
GTAAACTTTTACCTGCCCGCTGTTATTGGTTAACTGCTTTATATCTGCATTGTAATAATTACAAGGCTTACTTGTATCAGGCTGATATAAATTAAAGGTGCTATCCTGATAGCAAAGTACCCCTGTAATAAAAGTACAACCATCGCACCATCCCCCTAGCCCATAATCTAAAATATTTATAAGGTAATTTACATCTCCAATTCGTTCCACTATGGAAGATGTATAAGATTGGCAAACACCTTCAGAATCAGTATAAGTTACAAAAAGCCTTTTTAAAGTATTACTATTAATTATAACGTTATCTATCGAATCTACCCGAACAATCCATGTGGTGTTATTATGACTAGAAAATATTGGCTGAATAGTAAATTGCCAACTTTGCCCCACCGGGGTATTAAAGCTGTATAATAATTGCCATTGATGTGAAGTATATTTATTGTAAAGAAAAACGCTATCATTACTGCTATAAAAATAATTACTGTTAGTATTATTTATTTCAGAAAAAGAGGAACTATTACTTATAACCGCAGCTGTTATGCCATTTATTAGGGTATCTTTTGTGTATTTTATCTCAATATGGCTATTGTATGATGGATATACACTTCCTAAGCCCTCTAACGTCATGTAATGCCAATCGGCACCCGGCATAGGGAATTTATTTTGTGCATTGAGTTTTACCCATGAGATAAACAATACAATAATAATTAGTATTCTCCTCATCTATTCTTTTATAAATTTCGTGTTATATATTTTACTGCCTGTTTTTACCTGCACAAAATAAACCCCATTTTGTAAACTGCTAACATCAATGGTTGCCTCGTTCCCTTTCCTTTGGAAAGGGTTAGGGATAGGTATTTCATTGCCCAACACATCAAACAAACTAAGTTCTTTTATTTGCGCATTATTTACTGCCACCTGTAAACTGTTTTGCGCCGGGTTTGGATAAACTGTTACCTGCCCACTACTTAACGCAAACTCTTTAACCCCCATTTGCCCTACATTACTTACTTTACGTATGCGGTTATGGCCGCTATCTGCAATGTATAAATTACCGGCCGCATCAAAACACATACCTTGCGGCCTGTCTAATATGGCATTGGTTGCTAATCCCCCATCACCTAAATCATTGGTGCCGCCGCCAACCACCGTTGTTATAATACCCAATGTATTTACCATACGTACGCGGCTATTGCCATAATCTGTAAGATACATATTACCTACTGGGTCAAACAATACATCATTTACATAGTAAATTACCGCATTGGTAGCGGGCCCGCCATCGCCGCAAAAACCACTGCCGCAATTACCAGCGCCCGCAAAATTATTTATAATACCGCTTGCATCTATTTTGCGTACACGCCCGTTATTTCCATCGGCAATGTAAATATTACCGGCTGCATCAAGAGCAATATTATCAGGCTCGTTTAATTTAGCATTGGTGGCAAAGCCACCATCGCCACACCAATAATTAGTGCCGCAATTACCCCCACCCGCTATGGTGCTTATAATACCGGCCGTATTTACCATACGCACGCGGTTGTTGCTATAATCGGCTATATACATATTGCCGGCTGCATCAAAAGTTAAACCTGTAGGGCGATATATACCAGCTGCTGTTGCGGGGCTACCATCACCACTAAAAGTTGGATTACCATTACCAACAACAGTGCTTATTATACCTGTGCTCATATCTACTTTACGTATACGTGTATTATTCCAATCAGCTATATATAAATTAGCTGCCGCATCAAAAGCTAACCCAGCAGGCCAATATAATTCGGCTGCGGTAGCGGGACCTCCATCGCCACTAAAACCGCCTGTGCCTGTAATAGTGCTTGTACCAACACCGGCTACGGTTGTTATAATACCGCCAGTATCTATTTTACGGACCCTGTTATTTTTAACATCAGATATATATAAATTACCTTTTGTATCACAAGCAACAGATGAGGGGTTATTTAATTTTGCCGCTATAGCAGGCCCGCCATCGCCGCTGTAACCTGCTGTACTATCGCCGGCTATGGTGGTAATTATTTGTGCATAGCTGCAAAAGCTAACTGGTTGTAGAAAACAACTTAGTACAATTTTTAATATAGTTTTATTCGCTTTCATTGCGGTAAAAAATAAGTACAACTAATTTACGGATTTTTGCTTTAACTACCACAACTACTTTTTAAAATAAAGCCCCAGTATAGCCAGCATAAGGGTTATAAAAAAGCCAAACACCCAGCGCAATATTTCTATTTTAGCGGTAGCTATATCTGTTTTTAAATTGGCTATATCTTCTTTGCTGGCCAGTGTTTTTTTGGTTTCAAAAAAACCATGCTCTATTTTACTTTCTATAAACAGTACAAAGGCGGTGGCTTCTTTTTCGCCTAGGCGTTGTTTTATCAACTCGTATAATTGTATTTC
>CAIXZI010000276.1 GCA_903923915.1 uncultured Bacteroidota bacterium | reverse complement strand
TTGCATTGAAGGGTAAGATAATGGCCGAAATAGAAAAGCTAAACAAACAAGAATTTAAAAATAGCGCAAAAATTATTTCGTTACCTGAAAACGAAAAAACTCCTAATTCTTCTAAAAACACCTACAAATGGCTTGTCGCAGCCTCAGTTATTTTATTTTTAGTAACCGCATTTTTATATGCTAATGAACGGAATAAGCTAAGTGCATCTCAAACTGAAACGACAATCTTAGCAGATAAACTTCAGCAAATGAGTCAATCTTCAAATAATAAAATAGTTGAGTTAAAATCTGAAAATGAGTTAATAGCCATGAGTTTAGCCTTGTTCAATAAGCCTCAAAATAAAATTATTAAAATGGCAGGCATTGAAAAAATAGCTCCTAATGCCCATGCCACTATCTGTTGGAATGCTAAAACAAAAGAAGTATATGTTGGCTTTTTAAATTTACCTCCATCTCCTGCAAATAAACAATACCAATTATGGGCTATTGACAACGGAAAACCTGTTGATTTAGGTGTTATAGATAAAACAACCGATACTTTATCTATTCAAAAAATGAAACCAATTGAAAATGCTCAGGCATTTGCGGTAACTCTTGAGAAATTTGGAGGAAATACTGTCCCTACACTTGAAGAAATGTACACTTTAGGCAGTGCTAATTAGCCAATTTGTGGACTTTGTCTAATTTTTTACTATTTCCTGTAATTAAATATTGTAGGCGTTTGCACATTCAAAAAATACCTCTACTTTTACCCGCAATAGCAATAAAACCAATGGAAGTAAAAGACGTAGCAAGCACAGCTTTAGCACAAAATCCGGTTATAGGACGTATGTTAGAATATAACCACGAACAACTTGTTTTTTGTAATGATAATGAAAGTGGTTTAAAGGCCATTATTGCCGTTCACAATACCATTTTAGGTCCGAGTTTGGGCGGTACTCGCTTTTGGAATTATAATAACGAAACCGAAGCTTTAATAGATGTATTGCGCCTTTCACGTGGTATGACGTATAAATCTTCTGTAGCAGGAATAAATTTAGGTGGAGGAAAAGCCGTAATTATTGGCGATCCTAAAAAAATAAAATCAGAGGCATTGCTTCGTCGTTTTGGTAAATTTATAAATACCCTTGGCGGAAAATACATTACAGCCGAAGATGTTGGTGTAAATACACGCGATATGGAAACTATTCATAACGAAACTCAATATGTTGCCGGCTTACCTGTTAGCATGGGCGGTGGTGGAGATCCTTCTCCTGTTACGGCTTATGGCGTTTACGTTTCTATGAAAGCGAGCGCTAAAGAAGTTTTTGGTAACGATTCTCTTGCAGGAAAAAAAGTATTAATACAAGGTTTAGGAAATGTTGGTATGCATTTGGTTGAATATCTTGCTAAAGAAAAAGCAATTTTATATGTGTATGACATTAGCGAAGAGCGTATTAAAATGGCAGTTGACAATCATGGTGCAACAGCTACCACACCCGATAAAATGTTTGATTTAGCTATTGATGTTTATGCGCCTTGTGCTTTAGGAGCTACAGTTAATGATGACACACTAAGTAAATTAAAGTGTTCTATTATTTGCGGTGCGGCCAACAATCAATTAGCAGAAGAAAAAATTCATGGTGAAGCCGTTACTAAAAAAGGCATTTTATACGCACCCGATTTTGTTGTGAATGCAGGCGGCATCATCAATGTATATTATGAATTGGATGGTTACGTGCGCGAACGTGCCATGGCTCATGCCGAAAAAATTTACGATACAACAGCCAATATTATTCAAGTAGCAAAAACAGAAAAAATACCAACCTATATGGCAGCTAACCGCATTGCAGAGCAACGCATTGAAGCCATTGGTAAGATTAAAGTAAGATTTTAACCCGACACTAAAAACAACAAACGTTCTTTAATATGTTTAACCGACGATTTTTACGCATCAAGATAATGCAGGCCCTGTATTCTTATTTTAAAGATGAGAAAGCAAACGTTGCAGTATCCGAAAAAAACCTATTTACTTCTATCGATAAATCGTATGAGTTGTTTTTATACATACTGGGCTTTTTAAATAATTTGCAGTTCTTCGCGCGCATTTCTATTGAAGAATCTAAAGCGAAGCGATTGCCTACTGCAGCAGATTTGAATCCTAATTTAAAGTTTGTAAACAATCTTTTTCTTACTGCTTTAAACGATAACAAAGCCATTAACGACGATTGGGTAAACAATAAAGTTAGCTGGCAAAACGATCAGGATTTGGTTCGCAAAATATTTAATGAAATTAAGAATAGCGATATTTTTAAAGATTACATGAAAAGTGAAGTCCACACTTTTGCTGAAGACAAAAAATTTATTCAAACCCTTTTAGAGTCTTTTTTATACGAACACGAATTGTTTAATTTTTGGTTTGAAGAAAAAATCATTCACTGGAATGACGATTATTACTATGGATTCTTCTTCCTTAACAAATGGATGGATACTGTTACCGAAACCAAGATGCCTGCGCCACAATTATACCGCGATGCCGAAGGTGACAAACAATTTATTAAAGACGTATTTATAAAAACTATTTTGCACAGCGAAGAGTTTGATACCTTAATTGCAGAACATACCAAAAACTGGGAGCTTGAACGTATTGCCGCACTTGATGTATTGCTAATGAAAATGGCACTTACCGAGATACAATATATAAGTAATGTACCTATAAAGGTATCTATGAATGAATATATAGATATTACTAAAGAATACAGCACCCCTCAAAGTGGCGGTTTTATAAACGGTATTTTAGATAAAATTGTAATTGATCTGAAAAAACAGAATAAAATCCAAAAAACCGGCAGAGGCTTACTGGAGGGGTAGATTTTGCTGAAAATCAGTATTTTATCTCATTCAACAGCCTACGTTAATAAGTATCGTAAAAACTCATATTATCGTTTAAAATAACGCCTACTTTGGCTCTATGTTTAAAGGGTTTAATGTTAGAGTGTATGGCGTTTTGGTTGAAGATGGTAAACTTTTAGTGAGTGATGAGTACATTAAGGAACATGAAATCACTAAATTACCAGGCGGAGGTTTAGAGTTTGGCGAAGGCCCTATAGAATGTATAATCAGAGAATTTAAAGAAGAAACAAATTTACCTGTTACGGTTAAAAGCCATTTTTATACCACCGATTTTTTTGTAAAATCGGCCTTTAATAGTAGTCAGGTTATAAGTATTTACTACATAGTTAAGCATAAAGGCAAAATTAACTTGCCCACTTCTGAGAAAAAATTTGATTTTAAAAAACGAGTAAATGGCGCGCAATCATTTAGATGGATTGATATAAATGATATTTCAGAAAATGATTTTACTTTTGTAATAGATAAAAAAGTGGCTTCATTAATTAATCAACAAAAAAGTTTATTTTTATAGTAATATGACCCGAGCCTTTAGGCGAACAGCATATTGCAATAATTTAAAAAAGAAAAAGAAATATGATACAAAGAGTTCAGAGTTTATTTTTAATTGTAGTTATTTTATGCGGGGTATGTTTATATGCATTTCCTTTTTGGGTAGGAGAAAACTCTATAACAAGACACCTGCGAAACCCTACCAGTGTTACTGCTGCAGTTAATTTACTCTCTTTATTACTAGCTGTGGTTTGCTTGTTTTTCTATAAAAACAGAAAATTGCAAATAAAACTTTCTTATTTAATAGCCGTAATAAATATTCTTTTAGCACTTGTTCTTTTAGTATTTACCACACGTGTTTTTAAAGATGATTTTGAAAATGGTCATCGTCTTTGGCCATCTTATTTACCGATAATAGCAACAATAGCAGCTTTTATGGCAAGCAGGTATATTAAAAAAGATGAAGAACTGGTTCGCTCTGCAGATAGAATACGCTAAACAATTATAGAATTATGAGTTATAGAATTGTAGATTTAAAAAGTGTAAATTGCAATCAATAATTCTATAATTCAACAACTCAATAATTTAAAAAATGGTAACACGCCCGTTTAATTTTAAAAAGTGGATAGACGAAAATCGTAGTCTGCTAAAACCACCCGTAAATAATAAAGTGGTTTATAAAGATGCTGAGTTTACCATTATGGTAGTTGGCGGTCCAAACTCGCGTAAAGATTATCATTACAACGAAAGCGAAGAGTTTTTTTATCAGCTGGAAGGTGATGTTGTAGTGCAAATACAAGAAGATGGCAAAGCGGTTAATGTTCCTATAAAAGAAGGAGATATATTTTTGCTTCCGCCAAAAGTACCACACAACCCAAAACGTCCGGAAAACACTATTGGTTTGGTTATAGAACGTAGAAGAAGAGAAACTGAAAAAGATGGCTTGCTTTGGTTTTGCGAAAATTGCAATCATAAATTATACGAAGAATATTTTTCGTTAACAGATATAACCAAACAATTTCAGGGTGTTTTTGAAAAATTTTATATGAATCAAGACTTACGTACTTGCAAAAAATGTGGTACAGTAATGCAGCCACCTCCGGTAATAAAATAAAATTTATTAATGAACCAATTACTTGACTACCTGCGCAACAAACACGGACTGTGGTTTAAGTTAGGTGTTGTTTTTTGTAGTTTACTTTTTATTGTTTGGCTATTACCAAGCCCCAATGCCGTATCTATTTCGTATGAATTAAGTAAGCCTTGGGATAAAGAAGATTTAATTGCACCATTTGATTTTGCAGTCTATAAAAGCGATTCGGAAATTTCGACGGAAAAAAATAATATCAAACAACATACTGAATTATATTATTTCTACAATGATTCTGCGTTTATAAAAAGTAAATTTTTATTTTTTAAGGATAATAACCTAAGCAAACAAGAGCAAATTGTTTGCGCTGAAATTTTTGAAGCTTTAAATGCTAAAAAAATTATTGAATTACCTGATACTACATTAAATGAAGCCAATCCACAAATACTGATAGAAAAAAATAAAACAGTAGAAACTGCTCATTTACATGATTTTTACACCTTAACACAAGCCGATAGTTTTTTAAGCGCTCAAATAAAAAAGCAGGTGGATGCTAAAGCAGCATTATATTTAATTGAACTGGCAGAGAATTACTTAACGCATACTTTATTTTTTAATAAAAAAATTACCGCGCAAAACTTACAACAACAACTAAACAATGTAGTTTTTATAAAAGATAAAAATTTAAAAGGGCAATCTATCATAAAGCGTGGAGATGTAGTTAATACTGATAATGCAGCTGTACTTCAATCATTACAAAAGGAAATAAATAAGCAAGATTATAAAAACCAAAGCTCCATCATTTCTTTATTAGGGAAAGTAATTTACGTAGGCTTGTGTTTATTAATGGTGTTTTTATTTTTAGGATTATTCCGCACCGGTATATTTTCTCGTAACGCACATATTAGTTTTATTTTTATCTTAATTTGTTTTTTTGTTTTAATAAGTTCATTAGCTATAAAAAATCCACTCATTAGTATTTATGCTATTCCATTTGCCATTGCCCCTGTTATTATTCGTACTTTTTTTGATACACGTACCGCGTTATTTGTACACTTAAACATTATACTGCTTTGCGCTTTATTTGCTGCCGAGCAAAAGTTTAATTTTTTATTTATCGAACTACTAACCGGCATTGGCGCTATATTTAGCGTAGCTAATTTAGTAAGACGGTCGCAACTTTTAGTAACTGCTTTAGTAACTTTAACCATAAGTATATTTAGTTTTTTTGCATTAAATGCTTCTGGTTATGACGAAGTAAAATTTACAGCCTGCTATCCTTTTTTGTTTGCTGCGGCAGGCTTGCTTTTGGCTTACCCATTAATTTATGTGTTTGAAAAAACATTTGGTTTTATCTCTGATTTTACCTTGCTTGAATTAAATGATATTAGCAGCAACCCTTTATTAAAACAACTATCTACCGATGCGCCAGGTACATTTCAGCATAGTTTACAAGTAGCCAATATGGCCGAAGAAGCTATACGACTGGTTGGAGGAAAACCATTACTAGTGCGTACCGGAGCCATGTATCATGATGTTGGAAAGTTACACAATCCTTATTTTTTTACAGAAAATCAATCATCCAAAATAAATCCACACGAGGATTTATCTTATGAAGAAAGTGCAAAAATTATTATCAGTCATGTGATACATGGCATAGAAATGGCACATAAAAACAGGCTGCCCGAGCAAATTGTAGATTTTATACGCACCCATCACGGTACAACTTTAGCCAGTTATTTTTATTATAAATCTGCCGAAGAAAATCCAACTATAAAACCTGATGAGAAAAAATTTCGCTACCCAGGTCCTATTCCGTTTAGTAAAGAAACCGCAGTGCTTATGCTGGCAGATAGCGTGGAAGCCTCA
>CAIXZI010000275.1 GCA_903923915.1 uncultured Bacteroidota bacterium | reverse complement strand
TTTTCTACAAAATATTTAAAAGGCACTCCGGTATCGTCTTGTATTACATCATCCGATTTTTTTAATATAAAAGCAAGCATGTTTCTCATAAAATTGTTATGCAACAAATATGACGCACTTTTTATATAAGTAGCCACAGGTGCCTGCATTTTATTAAGGTATTTTAAAAATGCGGTAGTATCGTTGAACTTGGCATTACTTACGTCGTATCTAAAATAATAAACGCTTTTTGGCTGTCCGTTACTAACAATATCAATTCGTACACCAAATGGTAAGTTTTTTTTGTCTTTGTAATCGTAAGGAACTTCAATTATGCTGTCTTTACTAATTTTAACTACATACTTAATATCAGCAATTTCATTTCCTGTGCGTTTAATAAAAAAGCTAAGTATCGGAAGTGTACCATTAACTTTTTGGTTTTGTAAATCACGCCCCATGTATTGAGTAATGAAATAACTTTTATTAAAAATATCTGCCAATGAAGTTTTAAAGCAGCCAACATATTGTACAGCATCTTTTGTTTTCATTTTAGCAATTTCAGGCAATCGACCTATTGGCTCAAGACCAAGCATTACGTATTTATCTACATTTGGAAAGAAAGTATAAGCTGTTAAAAAATCTGGCCCAGAAAAAGGGTAAAACAACGTTTTTTCATTTTTGCTGATATTGCCAAATTCTTTATCGCGCCAGGTGCGCATTTTAACTAATCTGCCTCTTTCTAATTTAGCCCAGCTACTATCAATAAAAGAAGCATTTTCTTTCCATGCACTTGAATCTAGATAGTTTGAAAGATTGCCCGCTGTACTCTTAACTCCCGCTAAAATAGAAGCCGTAGCATTAAAATTATTTTTGGTATCAAATGTTTTTACATCAAAAACAGCACTTGTAGTAACAGTGTTTGTTTCTACTTTTACGCTGCTATCTTTTTTTACAACCACTTCCGGTTTTTTATCTGAAGATTTTTTAGAGGCTTCGTTCTGACAAAAACTAAGCAACAATACTACAGAAATACATAAAACGATTAATTTCTTCATAATAAAAATAATGCGCAAAAGTAACCAAATAATTTAATTGCCTTTCAAGTAAAACTTGTCCATAATTTAACTCTTGCATAAATGGTTTTTTTTCCTATTTTTGTACTACAAGTGAATACCTTAAACAGGGTTTATCCAAGTTATACAACTTATAAACCGCCTGACAACCGCTTGTGCATGGGCTTATTATGTATTTTTAACAATAACACAGGCACAAATGAAAAAATTAATACTTGTATTTTTTACTACTCTTTGCAGTTGGGGCTTTGCACAGCAAAATCAAATAAACCGAACGCATTATTATTACACTATCTCTCAGGTTGAAAACGAGCAACTTGTACAGCAGGTAGTAGATGAAATAACTGCCTACAAAGGCGTTGTAGATTGCAAATACCGTATAAAGCCGGAAAATAAAATGGTGGAGATTAGCTTTACCTTTGATGAAATACCTCGCAAAGGCGAAGGCGATAAAAGCAATTTGCCACCCGATGCTAAAAAATTAATTTTAGATAAAGGCTTGCACTACAACGGTTTTACCTATCAAACAGAAAAAATTACCAATTAATATTTTATGATGAAAAAATTACTACTTCTGTTTTTCGGAGTTTTATGCATGTCTGTTTTTTCGCAAAGCGATAATTGCAGCAGCGCAACAGTTATTACACCCAATGTTGGTTGTGTTTATACCACGGGTACATCTGCCGGAGCCACACAAAGCATACCGGGATGCGTTGGTACAGCCGATGATGATGTTTGGTATCAGTTTACGGCAACGGCAACATCGCATCAAATTACAGTAACACCCTCTGCCGGCTACGATCCTGTTTTGCAATTATTTTCGGGTGGATGTGCGGCTTTGGCTAATTTATATTGTCAGGATTTAAATAATACGGGGCAAGCTGAGGTTATCAATGCTACCGGACTTACCATTGGCACGGTTTATCATTTCAGGATATATCATTATTGGACTGGTTCAGGTACTTCAACTTTTAGTGTTTGTGTAAGTGCGCCGCCTACAGCACCAGTTAACGATGCTTGTGCAAGTGCTACCACAATAACACCAAATTCATCTTGTGTAAATACCGCCGGAACATCTTACGGTGCAACACAATCATCTACCAGTGCTTGTAACGGTAGTCCGGATGACGATGTATGGTATAAGTTTGTAGCCAACAGTTCTCAACAAATAATAACTGTTACGCCATCTGCTAATATGGATGTGGTTATAGAATTATTATCAGGTACTTGCGCTTCTTTTACTTCTTTAGATTGCATTGATAATAACGGAACTGGGGGTACAGAAAGCGCTACAGAATCTAACTTAACGGTTGGAACAACTTATTACGTTAGGGTTTTTGATTATTGGAGTGGCAATGGAGGGTTTCCTTTTAATATTTGTATTACCGGAGCTGCTGCTACCGGAGATAATCCTTGTAACGCGTTTACTTTACCAGCTGTTACCTCTGATTGTAATTATATAAGCTTATCAAACTCAGGATTTACTTCTACATCAAGTTCTTTGGCACCAACACCAAGCACTTGTGGCGGAAGTGGAGCTCAAATTGGTGGTTTTTCAGCAACATCTCATGATGTATGGTTTGCATTAACTGTACCTGCTTCAGGAAATATTTATGTTACTTCTGAGCCTGTTGGTAGTGTGGGCGGCGGTGCTATAACCGATGGGGTAATGGCGCTTTACTCTGGGGCTTGCGGTTCTTTAACTCAAATTGCTTGCGATGATGATCATAATTATCCGGCTACAGCAAACGATTTATTGCCTTATTTAACTGCTACCGGATTAACCCCCGGAGCAACGGTTTATATACGCTATTGGGGCTATGGCTCTAACACCGGTAATTTTGGTTTTTGTGTAAGCTCTCCTACTAACGATGCCTGCTCTAACGCCGTTTATATTTGCGATTTGAATGGGTATAGTGCAAATACAAATGCATATACTTCTGATAGACCTTGTAATATGCGCGGTGACGCTGAATTTGGAGTTACTTATACATATACGCCAGGTTCAACATCATCAAACCCTAATGCGTTTGGTATGGGAGGTGCATGGGGTTCGGGGCAACCAACTACAAATACAGTTAGCACTTCGTATGATGTAAGTATAGATAATAACTCCTGGATAAGGTTTACAGCAAGTGCTACCAGTGCAACTTTTAGCATTACGGTAGGCGATTGTTTTTCTACCGGAGGGGTTCAAATGCAAATATTTTCGGGCAGCGGTTGTTGTAATTTTCTTCCTGTTTCTGATTTTCAACAAGGCCCAACAGGCTTTGTTTTAACAGCCAATAATACCTTAGTTGTTGGACAGGATTATTATTTAATGGTTGATGGCTGGGGAGGAGATTTATGTAATTATACCGTAACAGCCAATTCGGGAGTTCAAATACCAAGTATTTCTGCTGCACCTTCTACTATTTGTTTTGGAGATAGTACCAAATTATCTATAAATAATGCCAGTATAGGCTCTACGTATTTGTGGTTTCCGGGCGGACAAACAACATCAAGTATAACGGTTGCGCCACCTACCAACATGACTTATTCTTGTCAGGTTAGCGGAATTTGTGGAAACAAACAAACCTTAAGTAAAGCCATTACAGTAAATCCTTTGCCAACGGTTTTAATAAACGGAGCAGCCACGCAAACCTTAAATATTTGTGCAAACACTACCACTACATTAACGGGAAGTGGGGCATCAACTTACAGTTGGAGTCCTTCCGCAGGTTTAAGTGCTTCTTCGGGTACCGCAGTTACCATTACTCCTACTGCTACCACCAATACAACTTATACTGTAACAGGTACAAGTGCAAGTGGGTGTAAAAGCACAGCTAACGTAACCATTAAAGGATTAGCCTTGCCCAGTTTTTCGGTAACCAATGTGCACCCAAACACTTGTAACACTTATAAAGATACATTAACCATTGTACCAACTCCCGCAGGAACGTACACATACTCTTGGAGTAACGGAGCAAGTACAGCCAGCATTACGCCTACCATTACAAGCAATACGGTGCTTACCGCTTTTGTTACAAACACCAATAATTGTACAAGCAGTATTTCATCAACTGTTACTGTTTTAGCTTTACCTACTGTAACATCTAATACGGCTGCTACCTGTAATGGAGTTGCCGCTACATTAACTGTTACAGGAGCCAGCACTTATACATGGAGCCCCTCAGCAACATTAAGCGCAAGTACGGGCACAACAGTTGCAGCAACACCAACCATTGCAACAAATTACACCATTACTGCAACTGCCGCAAACGGTTGTGTAAATACAGGCACAACGGCAGTTAGTGTTAGTCCGTTGCCAACAGTACAAATAAATGGCTCAGGAACACAAACTTTAAATATTTGTGCAGGAACGACAACTACTTTAACAGCATCAGGTGCATCTACTTATAGTTGGACGCCTTCAACAGGTTTAAGTGCTTCTTCAGGAAGTTTGGTTACTACGGCTCCAACATCAACTACTAATACAATTTATACTGTTACGGGTACAAGTGCAAGCGGTTGTAAAAATACAGCTACCATTAATATTGTGGGATTAGCGCTTCCAAGTTTTTCAATAACTAATGTGCATCCAAATACTTGTAATAATTTAAAAGACACTTTAACCGTAGTTCCAACTCCTGCAGGCACTTACACGTATTCTTGGAGTAATGGGGCAAGCACTGCAAGCATAACACCAACTATAAGTGCTAATACCGTATTTACGGCAACTGTTACCGATGTAAATAATTGTAAGAGCACATTATCATCAACTGTTACAAACTTAGCGTTACCAAGTATTAGTTCTAACACCGCAACTATTTGTAATGGACAAAACGCAACATTAACCGGAAACGGTGGCGTATCTTATACTTGGACACCTTCAGCAACTTTAAGTAGTGGAGGAATTTCTACCACCAGTGTAATAGCTAACCCAGGTGCACAAACAAATTATACTATAGTTGGAACGGCTGCAAACGGTTGTACAAGCAGCAGCACAACTACTGTAAACGTAAATTCATTACCTAACGTAACAGTTAATTCTACTGCTATTTGTGCAGGAGCAAACCCAATTTTATCTGCCAATGGCGCAACAACATATAGCTGGAGTACAGCCCAAACAGGTTCTTCCATAAGTGTTTCGCCAAGCAGCACTACACCTTATACGGTTACCGGAACAGATGGAAATAATTGTAAAAATACGGCAGTATCTACCGTAAGTGTAAATCCGGTTCCAACTATAAATACAGCGCCAACTATTTCGCCAAGTAATTGTGGTGCAGCAACCGGAAGTATTACAAGTATTGGTATTACTGGCGTTGGAGGTTTATCGTACACATGGACAAACTCCTACGGACAAGTTGTTGGCAACACACAAAACATAACAAATGATTCTGCCGGTACATACAATGTGTTTGTAACCGATGCTAACTGTAGTGCTACTTTTGGTCCGTTTAGTATTACAAACCCAGGCGCACCAGCTGCACCAAGCATTACTACCAATACTACAACAGCTTGTGTAGGGCAAAGTATAAATGTTGGAGCTTCAAGTCCGGCAAGTAGCCCAATTTATAACTGGAGTGGTCCTAATAGTTTCTCGTCTTCAAGTGCAACATTTACATTAAACCCAACACAAGTAAATCAAAGTGGTATATATGCGGTTACGGTTACTTCTGCCGGATGTAAAGGGTCTGCAGCAACAGTTTCATTAACTATTAATCCATTACCATTAGTTAATGCAACAAGTTCATCAAATGCATATTGCGCGGGCACAACGGTTAATTTAAATGGTTCATCAGCGTCAAGTTATACATGGACAGGAGTTGGTGGTTACACTTCAAATCAGCAAAACCCTACCATCCCTAACAGTACAACACTTAGCACAGGTGTTTATACACTAACTGCAACAGATGCAAATGGTTGTGTAAATTCTGATACGGCAAATGTTACTGTTAATTTAACGCCAACGCTTGGAGGTGTATCTGCAAGTGCAAATACACTTTGCGCAGGACAAATACTGCAATTAAATGCAGTTGCTACTCCATCAACTGCTACTATACAATGGAACGGACCAAACGGGTTTTCTTCAAGTTTAGCAAACCCATCTATACCAAATATAGCACCTATACAAAGTGGCACTTACTCTGTTACGGCAAGCATTGGTAATTGCAGCAGTCCGACAAACACTTTAGGTATTGTGGTTAATCCTACGCCTGTTGCAACAGCCAGTATAAGCAGCAATGTAGCTTGTGCCGGAAGTAATGTAACACTATCAAGTTCTGGCGGAGTTACCTA
>CAIXZI010000274.1 GCA_903923915.1 uncultured Bacteroidota bacterium | reverse complement strand
TATAAGCATATTTGCCGTTAGATAGAACTAATGCCTTTTTTTCAGAAAACTCGCTAATAAATTCAAACTTAGGCTGCAACTTAAAATTGCAAGTAGTATCCATACAACCCCAATAATTTCCAATTTTAAAAGGGTAATATGTCAATATTACACTTTCCTTAATCGAATGGGATTTACACGAACATAAAACCACAAAAAAACAAAAATAAACTGATAAAATTTTTAATGTAGTATTCATAGTTACGGTTTAATTTGCAATTTGTATTCCTTCAATATCAAAATATAGTATGGTATTTTCAGTAATATTCTTTTCAGGAATACCACTTTTACCATAGGCTAGGTTAGAAGGGATGATAAGCCTTCTACTACCGCCATTTTTCATACCCATAATGCCTTCATCAAAGCCCTTTATACTGGTTCCCGCTCCAACTTCAGCTTCATATAATTTACCACTCTCTCTAGATGAATCTAATATATGTCTAACACCAATAAAATCCATGTAATAAACGGTATAAGCCACTTTTACCTTTGTGCCTTTCTTTACCTCATTTCCAGCACCCAAATCATTATTTATGTATTTTAGCCCACTAGCTGTTAAAACAGTATCAGCGTCTTTAATTGCCATAAAAGGGTATCTAATAACCGAGTCAATGTATATATCGTAGTAAGCAATTGCATTTTTTGGCAAAAATTTGCTTTCCTTTTTCTTTGTTGTTACAGCATAAGGAACAAGAACAGTTGCACATTCTTTTGATCGCATTTTTAAAAAAGATTTATCCAAACCCGGGAAACCAACATCACTACCCGAACGCTGAATAGAGAGCTGATTTTGCTCAAAAGAATTATCGTATATTAAAAAATTACCCGACTGATTCTTGTAATAAGCTTTGTAGTTAAAAAAAACAATATCTTCTTCGGTAATAAAATTTTCATTAGATTTCTTTGCTATTAATATCTTTACGCTATCATTGGTAAAAATAGTATCATTAGTAAGCGGGGTTAAAAAAGGTCTCCGTGATTCAAGCAGTTCTATATCAAAATACAAAGTTGTATTAGGTAATATTTTCCCAGCCAATTTATCGCCAAAACCAAGTGAAGGCGGTATTATAGCTGTTGCTTTTTCACCAACCCTCATGGTGGCAATTGCAATATCAAGGCCTTTAATCATCCTACCCGCACCCAATTGAAAAGTTGGCAAACCATTTTCTGTACTGCTCGATTCAAACACCTGCTTAAAACCCTTAGTACTATAAACATAACCCGTAAACCTTACAGTTACTTCATTATAAGGTTCAACAAGTTTAGCTTGTGTTCTTTTAACATAAATAATTTTTAAGCCAGACTCATACTTAACTGTATCTAAACCTTTATGATTAAAATACACTGGTTCGGTTTTGATTAATTTTACGTATAAATAAAGCACCGAATTAGCGGGTATTTTACCTAGTTTTCTTTTCCCGTAACCTAAATCGGGCGGTATTTTAAAAAAAGCACTATCGCCTTGACTTAACAATGCCAGGGCCTCATCCCAACCCTTTAGCGCTTCT
>CAIXZI010000273.1 GCA_903923915.1 uncultured Bacteroidota bacterium | reverse complement strand
GAACTTTGATGCGATGGCAAAAAAAACAGTTCTTAAAATGTTGCTTTCTAAATATGGTATTCTTTCAGTGGATATGCAGTTACAGCAAGCCATTACAGTTGACCAAGCGATTATTAGTGAAGATGGCGAAGCAGTTGTAACCGATTATATAGATAACCCCGAACAACCGTTATTAGCGGAAGCAGAGCCAACCATTGACGACTTGCGCGAACTATTAGAACTTAAACGGGATTCGCTTTCAGTAGTTGAGTTAAAAGACGCAGCAAGAATTCTGCACCCCGACAAACCCGAAACCGTTTCTTTCAAAAAATTACAAACTTTATTAAAATCTAAGTAATGGACGCAAATCGTAACGGAAATTTTATTTTTTAATTCAGATTAAAGTTTTATTTTTACACCGCTTATCAGTATCACATGAACTTACAATTACATAATCAAAATATCCGCTCCATTGGTGCAGTCCTACCGCAAGGTGATACTGATAAGCCACCGTTGGAAGCGGACTTTTTATTTATGAAACTAATACCACTATCACAGGGCGGCAAACATGCCGGAAAGTTTTTTGCTAAGGTTGATGATAATATATATAAATTTCTAATCCAATGGAAATGGTGTGCAACAAAAGCACACAATACCTGGTACGCTAAAAGAACGGAAAATAAAAAGTCTATAATGATGCACCGAGTAATACTTGGTATTACCGACCCAGATATACTTATTGACCATGCAGACCATGATGGGCTGAATAATCAGGGATATAATATTAGAAAGGCTACACTTTCACAAAACGCAGCAAACAAAACAGCAAGTGGCTATTCTAATTATCTTGGAGTAACCTATGAAAAAGACAGGAACAAATGGAGAGCCTGTGTTTCTATTAATGGCAAAAACACAAAAATAGGTCGTTTCAATACGGAAACAGAGGCTGCGTTAGCCTTTAATGAGGCAGCCAAAATTCATCATGGGAAATTCGCTAACTTAAATAAAATATAAAAATGGATTCTTCACGCAATGGGAACTTCACGTCAAGCAATATAGCAGCCCTTTTTTCGCAGCCTACTAAAAAGGCATTATCAGAAGGGGAGATTTTCGGGGCTGCTGCAAAAACTTATATTAAACAAAAAAATTGGGAAAGGAAATTACACAGAAGCCTTTCTACGGAATCTAATGCAAGACCACTTAGCTGGGGACGCTGTGTAGAAAAACACGTATTCGACCAGTTGGGCATACGATACAGGGAATGTAGCCAAGAATCAATTAAACACCCTACAATCGAGTATTGGCTTGGTAGTCCTGATTGCACCCGCGATGACGATGGCATTATTACTGTGGGTGATATTAAGTGCCCTCAAACATTAAATAGCTTTTGTGAATTAGCAGAATGTAAAACAATTGATGAAGTAAGGGAAAACCATACAGAGGGCGATACTTATTATTGGCAGCTTGTAAGCAATGCAATATTAACCGGTGCTAAATTCGCTGAACTTATTGTTTACTGCCCTTACTACAATGAGTTAAACGAGATACGGGCAAAGGCTCAAAGGCTTTACGAAGAAGGCGAAGCAGCGTATTTTTGGATAGCTAAAGGTTCAGATATTGAACTACCTTATTTGCTTGAATCCGGTGGCTATAATAACATTAACGTTATCCGGTGGGAAGTAACACAGGAATCTAAAGACCAATTAACGCAGCGCGTTTTGCAAGCAGGTAACCTTTTGATAAACCAATAATCATGGAACATTTATTAGAAAACGCAAACAAAATAACCGAGCAAATCCGCTACATGGATATTCGTTGCTGCCCGTATAAGAACGCAGAGGAAATTGCGCCACGTAAGGCTTTAATGGATGAACTACGGGCGATAGGATATACTTTGCGTATGAGAAGATATGAACCGGTTTTAATACCTTTAGAAAAT
>CAIXZI010000272.1 GCA_903923915.1 uncultured Bacteroidota bacterium | reverse complement strand
AGATCGTATTGAAACTGCGGGAGGAAAAGTAGTTATGCCAAAAACACAAATTTCTCCAGAAATTGGTAATATGGCTTTCTTTATTGATAGCGAGGGCAACAAAGTTGCTTTGCACGCGCAAAACTAATAGAAAAAATTAACTAAATAATAAGGAAGCCTGGCATAATCTGTTAGGCTTTTGTTTTTTACTTCTCTGCCTTATTTCGTACATTTGCCAATAATACTTAAATTCAATAGCCATGCCAGTTATGGAAGCCACAAAAACAAAATCAGAGCAATTAATTGCCTTAGAAGATAAATATGGAGCACATAATTACCACCCTTTACCTGTTGTTTTAGACAGGGGAGAAGGCGTGTTTGTTTGGGATGTTGAGGGCAAAAAATACTACGACTTTCTTTCGGCTTACTCGGCGGTAAATCAGGGACATTGTCATCCAAAAATTACCAATGTTTTTATTGAACAAGCTAAAAAACTGGCACTAACTTCTCGTGCATTTTATAACAGCACTTTAGGCGAGTACGAAAAATTTATTACAAATTATTTTGGTTACGATAAGGTTTTACCTATGAATAGTGGTGCTGAAGCCGTTGAAACAGCTATAAAAATGGCTCGTAAATGGGGATATGAAAAGAAAGGTGTGGCAGAAAACCAAGCTAAAATAGTAGTTTGTGCAGGTAACTTTCACGGTCGTACCGTAAATATTATTTCTTTTAGTACAGATAATGATTCTCGTCAAAATTTTGGTCCGTTTAATTCGGGTTATATAACCATTCCGTATAATGATACCAACGCACTAGCCGAAGCTTTAAAAGATGAAACTATTGTTGGCTTTTTAGTGGAACCAATTCAGGGTGAAGCCGGAGTGATGGTTCCAACGGAAGGTTATTTAAAAACCTGCTTCGAGCTTTGTAAAAAGCACAATGTGTTATTTATGGCCGATGAAATTCAAACGGGTTTATCTCGTAGCGGGCGTTTATTGGCTTGCGACTGGGAGAATGTACATGCCGATATTTTAATTTTAGGTAAAGCGCTTTCGGGTGGTATGTACCCGGTATCTGCTGTACTTGCAAATGATGAAGTAATGATGTGCATTAAACCTGGTCAGCATGGCTCTACCTACGGTGGAAACCCAATAGCAGCAAAGGTTGCCGTTGCTGCATTAGAAGTTTTACGCGACGAAAAATTATCAGAACGTGCCGATTATTTAGGAACCATTTTACGCGAAGAATTACGCAAAATAAAATCTCCTTTGGTTAAAGAGGTGCGTGGTAAAGGTTTATTAAATGCGTTAGAAATACACGAGCATCCTGATAAACAAGCCTGGGATTTGTGTTTGCGTTTGGCTGATAAAGGTTTATTAGCAAAGCCTACACACGGCAACATTATTCGTTTTGCTCCTCCATTGGTTATTACCGAAGAGCAAATTAAAGATTGCGCGCGCATTATTACAGAAGTAGTAGAAGCATTTTAAAATTTAAGTAAAACTTAGTCCTTTAATAATTGTTACATTTTATTACTTAACATAATGTAAATTATAAGAAAGAAAAATTCTTATAATAACTCATTAATGTTAAATAGCCCCTTCGTAAACCGAATAAAACAGCTTCTTTTAAAAGGTCTAAAGTCTTTTAATGGTTTTATTTTAGGTTTACACAGCCCTTCGCCATCCCCTTGCAATGTGAATAGTTTACGTAACCAACATAAAATTAAAAAGCCCCAACTATCTGTCGAGGCTTTTAAAATATTTGCTCATGCCAACCAATCTATCTCTGCAATGGTTTTGCAGCAATTATCAGCATTTGCCGTTTGTTTTGTTATTGTGTTTTCGTTTCTAACTGGTCGTTAAAGGAGAAACATAATAACCGTACGCAAATATATAAAGCCTTTCTGAAATATGGAAGGCTTTATTGCTAACAGTAGTTTATAAATAAATATGTGACGTTATAACTCATTGACTTAAATAAGTCGAATATTTTGTTAGTGAATTTTCTTTTTTAAAACCGACTGAAAAAGTCGGGTTCGTCCCTCCCTCATCCTAAGCTATTTAACATAATGTTAGTCATTATAAGACTTAGCGTCCATTATAATAACAGATTATGTTCAGTAGCCCCTTCGTAAACTGAGGAAAATAGATGCTTTCAAAGCCTAAAGTCTTTTTATTATTTTCCTTTAAGTTTACACAGCCGCACCCAACGCTTGCACTACGTAACCGATAAATTTGTACGTTTGAGTATGAACAAAAACTATTATGATGCGCTTGATTTTCTTTTAAACAAAATTATTGATTGGTATAAGAAAGATAACAGCGCAAATGAAGATGAATTTAAAGTATATATGCGCTCTATTTATTCTGAATTAGGAGCAAAATATAGTATGAAGTCTTGGGAAATAGTTGCCTTACATAAAGAATTAGAAAATGAAGGTTTTATTAATGATGTTGAAAACAATATACTTTCTTTAAAGGCTTACACCTTTATGAAAAATAAAGGTTACAGAAGAAAACATTGTGTTGAAAACATGAAATATTACGCAAACTTAGGTAATATAATTATCGTTTTAGTCGTAGCCATTTTGGGAGGCGTATATTCATGTGAGCAAATAACAGATACAGATGGAGGCAAAGAGATATTGAGGCAACAAATACTAATAAACAACAAAGTCCTGCAAGAATATAAGAGGTTAGACTCACTACACCAAACTAAGAAGCCATAACTTAGGCTATGTTTGTTAGTGCAAATACTTCGTTATTTTATGCCACTCCCAAGTGGCGGTCAAACGAAAATTCACATCCCACAGCCAAAGCTGCTGAGACATAATCTTCTGTCATTATAAGACTTAGCGTCCATTATAATAACAGATTATGTTCAGTAGCCCCTTCGTAAACTGAGGAAAATAGATGCTTTCAAAGCCTAAAGTCTTTTTTTTATTTTCCTTTAAGTTT
>CAIXZI010000271.1 GCA_903923915.1 uncultured Bacteroidota bacterium | reverse complement strand
TTGTCCGTTTTGCAATACCATGATGACGGATGGCGTAACACACTTTAACAAAGAAGAGCATACTACGGATCTGGATGTAGCTGAGTTGGTTGTAAGAGCGAATAATCTGTAATTACTATCCTAAAAAATCTCCCACTAATTTTTCTGCCTCTTTACAAGCAGTTTCTAAATGCTCGTTTAAAATAAAACAATCAAATAGTTTGGCGGTTTGTAATTCTTTTTCTGCTTTTTCTACGCGCAGGGCAATACTTTCAGGACTATCTGTTTGACGAGAATTTAATCGTTCTTCCAATATTTTTATAGAAGGAGGCATTACAAAAACTGCCAAAGCTTTCTGTTTAAAATGATGTTTTAAATTTAATCCGCCTTGCACGTCAATATCAAAAATTACATGCTTGCCTAAACTCCAAATACGTTCAACCTCACTTTTAAGCGTGCCATAGTAGGTGCCGGGATAAACCTCTTCCCACTCTAAAAAAGCATCATCTTTAATTTTTTGCTTAAACTCGTCTATGCTTAAGTACAAATAATCTTTACCATGCTCTTCAACACCACGTTTTGGGCGACTTGTAGCAGAAATAGAGAATTGCAATTTATCGGGCATTACAGATAGTAAATGCCTTACCAAGGTAGTTTTACCTGAACCTGATGGGGCAGAAAATATAACAAGTTTTCCTTCTGGCATGCGCAAAGATATATGAAATATCCATTTTGTAAAATTATAGGTCGCTTTAAAAAATTCAAATAAAAATTAATCAATTATAAAGAAGTCTAATACCTTTACAATCCGTATTTTATATAAAAAACGAATGAAGAAAAAAAACATAGCTATACTTGGTAGCACCGGAAGCATTGGCACACAGGCCTTGCAGGTTATTAAAGCCAACCCCGATTTTTTTTGCTGCGAAGTCTTAGTTGCTAATAGCAATGCAGATTTATTAATTCAACAAGCTATAGAGTTTGCACCGAATGCAGTTGTTATTGCCGATGAAACAAAGTACCAGCAAGTAAAACAAGCACTTTCTTCGTATGATATAAAAGTTTTTGCTGGCGCTAAATCGGTTGAACAAATTGTAGAAATGGAAACCGTAGATATGGTGCTAACCTGCATGGTTGGCTTTGCCGGTTTGCCATCTACCATACATGCCATAAAAAATAAAAAACCTATTGCTCTTGCTAATAAAGAAACATTAGTGGTTGCCGGAGAATTAATTACAAAACTGGCTATGGAAAACGGCGTAAATATTTACCCGGTAGATAGCGAACACTCGGCTATTTTTCAGTGCTTGGTGGGCGAGTTTGACAACCCAATTGAAAAAATTTATTTAACCGCAAGTGGCGGTCCGTTTAGGGGCAAAACAAAAGCAGATTTACAAAATATTACCAAACAGCAGGCTCTTAAACATCCAAACTGGACAATGGGGGCAAAAATAACTATCGACTCTGCAAGCCTTATGAACAAAGGTCTTGAAGTGATTGAAGCCAAATGGTTATTTAACGTAAAACCCTCACAAATAGAGGTAGTAGTGCATCCACAAAGCATTATACACAGCATGGTGCAGTTTACCGATGGCAGTATTAAAGCCCAACTTGGCCTACCCGATATGAAATTGCCCATACACTACGCATTCAGCTATCCCGAAAGAGTTGCCACGCCGTTTGAGCGTTTCGATTTTATGAATTACCCTCAATTTACCTTCGAAAAACCCGATATGGAAACTTTTGCCAACCTAGCCCTTGCCTTTGATTCTATTGATAGCGGTGGTGTTATGCCCTGTATTTTAAATGCCGCCAATGAAATTGTGGTAGAAGCCTTTTTGCAAGAAAAAATTTCTTTCTTAAAAATGAGCGAGGTAATTGCAACAACCATGAGCAAAATACCTAACAAACTAAACCCAAGTTTAAACGATTATTTTAATTTCAACGCCGAAGCCAGAAAAATAGCCGCATCACTTATTTAATTTGGGGCGTTCCGGCGATTACGCAGGCGGGCTTTACACTGCAATCTTTTGCCCATTACAGCAAAAGGATTTTCGTTGCAATCCCTAACGCGTACTTAGTAATTTTAATAAATATAATCAACTAGATTATGTGCTTCAGGCAATCCTTGAGGATTTATAATCTTATCACCAATTTGAATTTTTACGTTAGGGTGTTTAAAATGATTACATATTTTGGATATGTAGTTTGAATTATTATTTATTTCGACAAGTTTTGAAAGTTCTGCTCCAATCCTTGTAAACGCAAGGACAGGGATTCTTTGGTCAGGTGTTTGCTCCCCTCTATGAAACAATATTACTTTATTTCCATAATAAAGGTGATTTACACCTTTAGATTGATTAGTTGCAAAAAATATATAATCTTGATTATTTTCGCTTACTATTAATCCTAATTCCGTTACTAATAGTATATCGGAATATGTTATTTGAAATTCTTTTTGCAGAAAATCACCATTATCGCCATTAAAAATTAAATCATGACCTGTATTATTTTCCAATTTAATTTCCGCAAATTTCTTGAATACTTCAGCTTCTTCTTTAGTTAAGTTTTTTAATACTTCAAGTGTTCTTAATGAAAATGACTTTGGGTGTTTAATTTCTCCAGCTAAAATACGTCCCCATAACATTTGCATTTCATCATTAGATATGTCTTCGGTAATTTTAAAAAACCTATTTATCCAATCATCGTTTAATTGTTCATCACTAACAAAATTTTCGTTTTTAAGTTGTTCAGCCGCATAAAATGTAACACTCTCTATATTTAATTGTTTTTTAGTTTGTTGAAAATTTATTCTTTCAACAGATCTCTCATATATATCTGAAATAATTGGCGTTTCGCCTTTATTTCTTACATCAGTTGCAACGGAAATTTCAACTTGTTGTTGAGTATATTTTATATTGTTTGTTAAATGCTCGTTTTCTTTAACTGCGGTTGCGATTAGTTTTATTTCGTCAGCCTTAGCTTCAGCCTGTTTTATAGTTCTATAAGCCTCAGTTCTAGCATCTACTTTATCAAAATATGATTTAGAAACTCTACCAACCGCTTTAGATACTACATCTACTAATTTATCTAAAGGTAAAACCTTACCAATTCCAAGTACATCTTTCATCTTACATTTATTTCAAACTAAGATACTAAAAAAAATATTGCATTTGCGTTAGGGATTGTAGTGAAAAGCCTTTTGCGTAATCGCAGAAAGCTTGCAACGTAAAGCCCGCCGCTTTAATCAGCGGAACGCTCAAAATAAAAACCCTCTTAAGAATAAACTCAAGAGGGTTTTAAAAAAATTATATTTTATTTCGCAAACCTAAAGCTGCTGCCTAAAAAGCGGGCGCTGCTACCTAATTGCTCTTCAATACGCAATAACTGGTTGTATTTGGCAACCCTGTCGCTACGAGATGCCGAACCGGTTTTAATTTGTCCGCAGCTTAAAGCAACAGCTAAATCTGCAATAGTAGTATCTTCCGTCTCACCGCTACGATGACTCATTACCGAAGTATAACCGTGCGTTTGCGCCAATTGTACCGCTTCAATAGTTTCGCTTAGCGTACCAATTTGGTTTACTTTAACCAAAATAGAATTGGCAACACCTTTGTTTATACCTTCTACCAAACGATTTACGTTAGTAACAAAAAGATCATCGCCTACTAATTGCACATCGTTGCCAATGCGGTCGCTGATGCCTTTCCATCCATCCCAATCGTCTTCGGCAAAACCATCTTCAATAGAAATGATAGGATATTTTTTAGCCCAATCTGCCCAATAATCAACCATTTGAGAAGAAGTTAATTCATCGCCGGTAGATTTTTTAAACTTGTAAATTTTCTTTTCAGCATCATAAAACTCAGATGCAGCCGCATCCATAGCAATGTAAATATCTTCGCCCGGTTTGTAACCAGCGGTTTCAATTGCCTGAATAACATATTTTAAAGCTTCTTCATTAGATTTGATGTTAGGTGCAAAACCACCTTCATCGCCTACGTTAGTTGATAAACCTTGTTTTTTTAGCACTGCTTTTAAATGATGGAAAACTTCGGTACCCATACGCAATGCATCCGAAAAACTTTCGGCACCAACCGGCATAACCATAAATTCCTGGAAATCTATTCCGTTATCGGCATGTGCGCCACCATTTAAAATATTCATCATTGGAATAGGCAATAAATTTGCATTTACGCCACCAATATATCTGTATAAAGGTTGTTTTAATTCTTCGGCAGCAGCGCGCGCTACAGCTAAAGAAACGCCTAAAATGGCATTTGCACCAATGTTGGCTTTATTTTCACTGCCATCAATTTCAAGCATTTTATCGTCGATACCATTTTGATCGAAGATGTGCATGCCTTTTAAGCCTTCTAATAAAACGGTATTTACTTTTTCTACTGCTTTATGAACGGTTTTACCAAGGTATTGCGTTTTATCGTTATCACGTAACTCAACGGCTTCGTGGCTTCCGGTTGATGCACCTGATGGAACAGCTGCACGACCCATTGTGCCACTATCGGTGTAAACATCTACTTCTACTGTTGGGTTACCGCGCGAATCGAGAATTTGACGTGCGTTAATGTGATATATATATGCCATGAGTTAAAAATTTTGGGCAAAGATATAGCTTAGTTTATAATTAGGAAATTGATTTTTAACTAAGTTGTTTGCGTTAGGGATTGCGGTGGAAAGCTTTTGTTGTAACCAACAAAACTTGCAACGTAAAGCCCGGCGGCAGTAATCTGCCGAAACGCCCAAAGATTAATCTCGGTTGTTTCCCATAAAGCGCATAATTAAATAAATTAGCGAGGCAATGGCACCTAAAGCAGCGGCAAAATAAGTGTACGCAGCCCAGGTAAGTGCATCTTTGGCATGCGTATGTTCTTCGCCATGCGTAATGCCAGCAGAGTTTAACCACTGCAAACCACGACGACTTGCATCAACCTCAACAGGTAATGTAATAACTGAAAATAAGGTAATAGCCGCTTGACAAATAATAACAACCAACAACATAGCATTACCCATTTTAGGCATAGCATAAGCCACAAACATTAAACCTATAAACATAATGTTCATTAGGTTAGAACTTAACTGAACGATTGGAACCATAGCTGACCTTAAGTTTAACCAGGCATAAGCTTTGGCATGTTGCACGGCATGACCGCACTCGTGAGCCGCAACGGCTGCGGACGCTACGCTTTGTCCGTTATAAACTTCATCACTAAGGTTAACTACTTTGGTTGAAGGATTATAATGGTCGGTTAAAAAACCTTGTGTGCTTGTAACTTGCACATCGTAAATGCCATTATCACGTAGCATTTTTTCAGCCACTTCTTTTCCACTCATGTGGTTTAAAAGTGGTTCTTGAGCATATTGTTTGAATTTACTTTTTAAACGAAAGCTAATGAGCATACCAAGCCCTGCAAAGAGAATGCCTATGAGTAATAAACCTGAATCGAACATGATTTTATGATATTAATTTGGAACAGAATTTCAAATTCTATTCCAAATTAAATAGTATGACAATTTATCATTATACTTTTTGAGGAAATAACGCTTCGACAGGCTCAGCGTGACACAATTGGTTGATTTACCACCATACTGAGCTTGTCGAAGGACGTGTACATTTATGCTTCTTGCATCGCAATGACGACAATAAATTAATCGTTGAAACTACGCTTAGTTCTTGGTCTTGAGCCACCAGCCGGTTTATCAAAGCTTTTTTTGAAACCACCATCAACCGATTCTTTACGTTTAAAACCACCGCCTGTTGATGAATCAGAATCTCTGCGTTTAAATCCGCTTCCTTCTGATGATTCTTTGCGTTTGTAACCACCACCTGTACTTCCGGTTCCTTCTGAAGAAGATTCACGACGTTTGTAACCGCTTCCACCACCTTCAGATTCTCTGCGTTTGTAACCACCACCTGCTGAATCGCTGCTACGTTTTGGATATGCACCACCTTCGCGTTTACCTGCATAACCACCGCTGCTGCCACCTTCACGTTTACCGGCATATCTACTGCTGCTTCCACCGCCTTCACGGCGTTTGTAACCACCTTCGCCTCTGCTTTCTGATGATGAACGTCCGCTTCGATCGCCGCCTCCTGAAGAAGCTTCAATTTGCACTTTACGATCGTTGAACTTTAATTCTTTTGCATTAACATCTAAGAAAGCCTGAGCATCTTTTGTTTCTGATTCAAAAAATGAAAAACTTTTTTTAACGTCAACATTAAAAATATGCAATGCGCTGATACCAGAAATATCCGCCAAATAATCTTTTAAGAATTTCCAATGTAAACCATCTAATTCTCCAAGGTTAATGAAGAAGCGACTCATTTTACTATTTGAACCTAAACCTGCGCCACCTTTCTGGTTAAGATCGGGTGCTTGCTGATAATATTCTAAGAAACGATTAAATTCTTCGGATACGAAACGTTTAATTAAATCTTCTTTGCTGATGTCTTTTAATTGATCGTAAATTTTTGGAAGATATTTCGCAATTTCTTCTTCGTTTACTTTAGCGTTATGAATTTTTTCGGCAACGTGAAATAATTGTCTTTCGCAAACCTCAACACCCGTAGGTATGGTAGCCTGACTAAACTTTTTATTAATAATCTTTTCTATATCACGAATTTTGTACATGTCTTTACCAGTAACAAAAGCAATACTTACGCCTGTTTTGCCGGCGCGTGCTGTACGTCCGCTACGATGCGTGTAATTCTCAACATCTTCAGGTAAGCTGTAATTTATAACGTGCGTTACATCTTTTACATCTAAACCACGCGCAGCCACATCAGTAGCTACCAACATTTGCAAAGCACGGCCACGGTAACGTTTCATTACAAAATCGCGTTGACCTTGAGACAAATCTCCATGTAAAGAATCTGCGCTGTAGCCATCTTTAATTAAATTATCAGCAACTTCTTGTGTTTCGATACGAGTACGACAGAAAATAATTCCGTAGATATCCGGATTGTAATCCATCACACGTTTAAGCACTAAATATTTTTCTCTGCTTTGAACTTGATAAAATAAATGTTCAATATTTGCAGCGCCTTCGTTCTTTTTACCAACACTAATTTCTGCAGGTGTTTTCATATAAGATGATGCGATACGTGCAACCTCTCTTGGCATAGTAGCCGAAAACAACCAAACGTTTTTCTCTTCCGGTGTTTTTTCTAAAATTTCATCGATGCTTTCTTTAAAGCCCATGTTAAGCATTTCATCTGCTTCATCAAGGATGACAACTGAAATATTTTTTAGATCGATTACTTTACGTTTCATCAAATCTATTAACCTGCCTGGGGTTGCTGCAATAACGCCCGGGGTGCTTTGTTTAATGCTGCGTATTTGTCCTTCAATGCTTGCGCCGCCATATACTTCTACAACTTTTACATTGGGCATATATTTGGCAAACTTTTTTAAATCGGCGCCAATTTGCATGCATAATTCGCGGGTTGGCGCTAATATCAAAGCTTTTGTGTGTCCGTCAGAAAAATCTGTTTCAGATAATAATGGCAAACCAAACGCGGCAGTTTTACCGGTTCCAGTTTGTGCAAGAGCTACTAAATCTGTTTTTTGTTTTTGTAAAAGCGGTATTGTTTGGGCTTGTACGGGAGTTGCTTCGGTAAAACCTAAGTCTTTAAGAGCTTTCAGTAATTTTTCGGGTAATCCTAATTCTTCGAATGTTTGTGGTGTCAATGTTTGTTGTGTCATTTATTTTTATTAAGCCGCAAAGGTACTAATAAAAACGCAATAAGGCTCGGTTGTTTGCCGAGCCTTACTTTTAGTACGATGAATGAGACTTATTTCAGTAAAGTAACCGTTCCATGATATTCGTGTTTCTTACCTCTAAAGTCGCTAAACTTAACTTTCCACACATATACATCTTCCTGTAAAACAGGTTTATCGGCACTACCTTTCATGTGACCATCCCAAGGTTTTTCCAAGTCATCCGCATAAAATATCATCATACCCCATCTATCAAACACCCATAGGTTATACGTAGTGTTATCTATACCTACGCCCGTGCCTTTAAAGCCATCGTTTGCCCCATCTCCGTTAGGAGAAAAAGCATTGGGTATATAGAATGTAAAGTTAGGTAGTATCTCTACCGGCTTAGTAATAGAATCTTTACATCCTAAACTGTTTACTACCCACTGCGTTACGTAATAGGTATATGGATCATAATGTTCATACGTATGCGAGAATCCTCCATTAGTATATACATTGTTTGAGTTTTGGTTCATTGCAAATACATCACCCAAATAATACTCTACTCCATAAGCTCCAAATACTGTTGGATGATTAGCCGGATAACCACTGGCTCCTATTGATTGGTTTACAAAATCAATGGTTGGCGCGTCTATATCCGCACCCACCGGACCCCAACCAAAATCAGCTATTGGACGAGGATAAACCTGTATATATTTGTTTATAGTTTTTGAGTTTACACAACCATCGGCAGTGGTTACCGTTAATGAAACCGTATAATAAGCACTTTGCGTTGGTGATGAGTTAGTGTACGTTTGTTGGGGTGGAGTGGAAGAACTTGAACCATTATTATTGCCAAAACTCCAGTTCCAACTTGTAATAGAACCGGTAGGCACACCATTTATGGTTACACTAGATAAATCGGTAAACTTTGTTTTAAGTTGCGGACAACTTTTTAAACTATCGCCTACAAAATCTGCTACCGGGTTAGGGCTAACATATACCGTATTTGTTACCGCAGCCGAACAAGAAGGAACAGAGCTTGTAAACACATGTAAGGTTACTGTATTAGTGCCTGCCATGCCCGATGGATAAATATACGTAGGGTTTTGTGTAATGGCATCTGAAGTACCATTATTATCCATATCCCAATACCATTGGTTAACAGTTATAGAACCTGTACTAGGGGTGGATAAATCGGTAAAGGCCATTGGTTTTCCATCGCAAACAGGTTCTGTATTGCTAAATTTAGGCGTAGGCGTAGGATTTACAATAATATTAAAATTAGAGAAGGTACTTGGGCAATTATTTAAACTGGCACCTAAAGTTACGTTGCCTGATTGAGCTATACCTGTAGTATTAGCACTTGTTGTAAACACAGGTATATTGTTTGATGTACCGGTTGATGGGTTTAAGCCTACGTTATAAGGAGTGGTAGAAATTATCCAATTGTAATTAGGTGTGCCTTGATTATTGGGTAAACAAATAAATGGGATAGATTGTGTGCTTTGATTTGGACAATAAGCCACATCCGAAATAGGTTGTATTACAGGCGTTGGTTTAATGGTAATTGTATTCGTGGCAACCGGCCCTATACATCCGTTCATAGATGGGGTGTAGGTAACCACACTAAGCTGATTAACTAAACTTGCATTGGCCGGTGCATGATAAGGCGTATTAGGCGCTAAGTTTGTGCCAGATGCAGGCATACCTGTATTAGCTGTGTTGGTTGCTGTAAACGAATACGTTAGTCCAGGACCAATTATATTGGTATTAAAATTATAATCGGTTGATGATATTAAATCACTTGGGCAATATGGCGGCGGTGATGTTACCGTCATAGTTGGTATAGGGTTTACCGTAATATTAAAAGTTATTGGTGGGCCAGAACAGTTATTAGCAAGCGGTGTTACACTTACTGTTGATAATGCCGCCGCAGGGGTTACCGGGTTTTGACCTGGAAAAGTGGGTATGTTACCCGCGCCCGTTGCCGCTAGGCCTACATTATCTCCTGTGGTTGTCCATGTAAAAGTTTCTCCGGCTGCAGGGCAACCTGTAAAGTTTATCGGTAATACATTGCCGCCAGCACAAACAGTTTGATCGCTTATTGGCGTTACCGTTGGTGTTGGATAAACACTTATGGTAAAGGTAGCCACATCGCCTATACAACCTATATTACCTCCAATATCAGTTACAGCATAGCCATAAACAGTGTCAACTAATAAATTACAGGTTAAGTTTGGATTGATGGCAGGGAAAGGCGGTATCGAATTTACACCTGATGTATCTGCTATTGGAATACCACAATTTGGGGTGGTTGTATGTGTAGTTGGGTTTGGGTTATCAATAAAATAAATAGCTATAGGAAAACCTAAACTAGGTTGCGCACAAGTAGTTGTAAAAGTTGTTTTTGTGCTGGCTACAGGGGTACCAGGACAAATACTAAAGCTTGGTGGTGGTGCTACGTGCGGTAGGCAATACACCGTATCTAAACCTGATATAATATCTGTACAACCAAAGTTAGTAGTAACGCCTATCGATACTGAATAACTACCACAAGTAGCATACGTATGTGTAAGCACAGATAAATTACTATTAGGTGTTCCATCACCAAAACTCCACGTATATGTTGTAATGGCATCATTTATACCCGGTGGATTAGTAACTATTGAGCCTGTTGGGCCAGATGCATCATAACTTGAACCACCTCCTAAACAAGCAAAACCTATACTTCCTCCTGCAGAAGGGTTAGGGTGCACAATAGCCGTTGTGGTTACCGTACCGCTACAACCCGTTGTTGTTGTTGCTGTTAAAACTACTGTATAAATACCCGGGGAAGGATAGGTATAACTACCTGGCGCAGCAAGTGCGCTGGTAACATGTGTAGGGTCTCCAAAATCCCAATGCCAGGTTGAAAATGAAGCTTGACTTGGCGTATTGTTGGTAATTGTAATAGCTGATAAATCACATGCAGGGGTTGTTGCTATACTTAACACCGGCATTGGATTTACCACCGCATTAGCTGTGGTTGTTGCGCTACAAGTTCCTACTGTAACAACAAGTGTTACAGGAAACGTAGCTGCAGATGTATATGTATGATTATCTGTTTGAACACCAACTTGCACATCCGTATTTGGAGCTGCGCCTCCAAAACTCCAACTATAAGTAGCACTAGCAGGTGTAGAAGCTGTAGCATCAAAATGAGATGCCGTTCCTTGACAAACAGGAGCTACTGTAAAAGTAGCCGTTGGCAATGCGTTTACCGTTACCGTGGTAGTTGCCGTTACCGTACAGCCTCCTGCTGCGGTTACTGTAACTGTTACCGGAAAAGTATTAGCACTTGCGTACGTATGTGATGGGGTAGGCGAATTAATATTGGGCCCGGCATCACCAAAATCCCAAGCATAGGAAGAACCCGCTGTTGGATTTATAGCGCTTGTAAATGTAGTTGCTGCTCCTAAGCAAACAGGAGGTGCTCCTATTGTAGCAGTTGGCACAGGGCTAACAACTACTGCTAATGTTTTTGTGGCCACACAGGTTCCGGTTCCCATGGCATTTAAAGTTACAGTATAATTTCCTGCGCCTGCGTATGTATGAGATGGGTTTGTAGCTGCACTTGTATTTGTTGCACCCGATGCTGGTTCGCCAAAATCCCAAGTATATCCACCTGTGGCACCGCTTGATGTATTTGTAAATACGGTTGGATTACCTGGGCAAACCGTAGAAGCGGAAAACACAGCCGTAGGCCCGGTTCCTAAAGTAACCGTTGTTGAATATGTTCCTGTACACCCTGCTGATGAGGTACAAGTTAGTACTACAGGAAATGTACCTGTTGATGTATATGTTGCAGTAGGGTTTTGAGTAGCATAAGTTGAAGGGCTGGCTCCGGACATACTCCAAGACCAATTTGCTACTGAGCCACCTCCACTAACAGTTGTTAGATCTGTAAACGGCACACTACTATTACAAGGTGTTACTGTGCTGCTAAAATTAACCGAAGGTGTTGGGCTTACTACAACCGAATAATGCCTTACCGGCGCAGGGCACTGGCCTGTACAAGTTAATGTATAACTACCCGGAGTACTTGTATTTAAACACATTGCATTTCCGGTAACAGGGCCTGTCCAAGCATAAGAGGTAAAACCTGATTGCCCGCATAATTGAGTACTTCCCGGACAAATAGTTACTGTATTGTTAGTTTGTTCAACATCACAACTGGCATCAATATAGGCATACCCATAATGCCCACCTTGATTACAATCACTAACTAAAAATTGAATAGTTACACATTGTCCAATGTAAGAGGTCATATCTAAAGTAACGGTTACCCATCCTTTATAATAAGCATCTGTGCAACAAGCTGTCCATCCGGCATTACCACTGGCAGATTGCAAATAATAGGTACACGGTATAGCAGTACCACTGCCATCTAACACCTGACTAAAAAAGTAAGGTTGATCGGTAGCTGCGTGACCACCATCTTCTAATACAGCTAAATATTGATAGGTAAGGATGTTATTTGTATTTGTAACAGAATATTTCTGTTGAATCATTTGCATTTTACCACCCGTAGTATTATTGTTTAAACACAACGAATTAGTACCACCATTAGGCGCAACTACAGACTGACCACTGCAATTATCAATCCCGTTTGCCCAAGTAATACCCGAATTA
>CAIXZI010000270.1 GCA_903923915.1 uncultured Bacteroidota bacterium | reverse complement strand
CAAGTGAAACTATGCGTAACCCTTTTGTGGCTATTTTTGATGCAAGTTTTACACAAGTAGCCTGTCAAAATTATATAAGTGCTACCACCGATTTAAGTTTAAGTTATTATGGCTTAACGGCAGGCAATACTTATTACATAGCCGTAGATAATTATTCGGGTAATACCGCAGGTACTTTTGATATTTGCTTAACAGATATACCTGATTATGATTATCCGCAAGGCGCAGTTGATTTAACCAGTTTTATGAACGGATGTAGCACGGGCGGAGCTTACACAACAGTAGGTGGCACATCAGACCATAGTAAAGGTAGTTGTTGGAGCAACGGCCCAAATAATAATCGTTGGTTTAAATTTACAGCAACGGCTACTACTTTTATTAATACACAAGTAAAAGTAAGCGGCGCAAGTGAAACTATGCGTAATCCATTTGTTGCCATATTTGATGCAAGCTTAACACAAATAGCTTGTCAAAATTACATAAGTGCTACCACCGATTTAAGTTTAAGTTATTATGGCTTAATAGCGGGTAATACTTATTACATAGCCGTAGATAATTATTCGGGTAACACGGCTGGTACTTTTGATATTTGTATAACAGACATCCCCGATTATGATTATCCGCAAGGCGCAGTTGTATTAAGTAATGTAAATAATTATTGTTCTACCGGCGGAGCTTACACAACGGTAGGTGCTACATCAGATCATAGTAAAGGTTCTTGCTGGAGTAACGGGCCAAACAACAATCGTTGGTTTACTTTTCAGGCAGTAACAAATACAGTAACGGTTAAAACTGTTGTAAGTGGTGGAGAAAGCATGCGCAATCCGTTTTTGGCTTTATGGACTTCAGGGTTTAGTCAGTTAGCTTGTCAAAATTATATAGCTGCTACAACTGATATTTCTATCACGTATAACACCTTAACCGTAGGTAACTGGTATTATATATCTGTCGACAATTATTCAGGCAACACACTGGGTACATTTGATATTTGTATTAACAATGCATCTTCTGTTCAGTATTACTCTATAGGTTCTGGAGAATGGAATAACACAGCTAATTGGTCAACAACAGGTTTTACGGGTTCAACTGCAGGAACACTTCCTTCGTTAGGTAATATTGTAAATATCCAAGACCACTCCATATATGTTGGCGATGCAAGAAGTTGCGATCAAATAAATATGACCGCTTCTACTGCCAATACCAGTTTAATTATTGATAGCGCAGCAGCGCAGCTTACAGTAAACGGCATCTTTAATCAAACTAATAGCGGCTCTAATTTTGATATGATTACTACCGTAAGTACCGGAACACTTACTGTAAACAACAACGCTAACTTTACCCGTAGTGGAGGCGCTAATAATTTTCAATTAAATATTAGTACAGGCGGGCAAATGAATGTAGGACAAGATATGCTGTGGACAAGTTCTGCCGGAATAGTAAATACAAGTCAGTTAAATATGAACGGAACAGGCGTGTTAGCTATTGCAAGAGATCTTACATTAACAAGCACAGGTGGTATGCAAATTCTTCATTCGTTAAATAACTCTTCAACTGTTTCTGTTGGAAGAGATATTACATTTACTGCTGCTGCTGCCGGGCAAGAACAAATTGCTTTAAATAATACTTCAACGCTTAGTCTAAAAAGAAATTTAGTTAGAGGAGCAACTCCATACGGTATATTAAACATGGCAGGTGGAGCTACGCTTACTTTTAACGGAACCGCCAACACCCAAAACATGCTGGGTATTACAGGCTCTGGTGGAGATGTGTTTAATTATACCAATGTTGTTATGAATAACACCAGCGGATATAGCCCTTCTATATTTGTTACCGGAGCAGCTACTATTACAGGTGCACTTACGCTTACTTCGGGTGTAGTAAATACAACAACTACTAATTTACTTACATTAAGTCCAACAGCTACATCAACGGCCGGAACATATGCTTCTACCAGTTATATAAGCGGCCCGTTGGCTATTCAAAAAAATACAAGCGGTAACAGTATATTAAATTTCCCTATCGGAAAATCTACTACTTGCCGGCCAGTAATACTTACTGTAAATCACAGCACAACAAATTTATATAATTATACCGCGCAGTTATTTAACGCAGCAGCTTTTACAGCAGGCACTTATACTAATTTTCCGTCAACAGTAGATACGCTATCAGGTATTCATTACTGGTCAATAGGCAGAACAGATGCTTCGGCTGTATCACAATCTTCTCTTGATTTAAGTGGTTCGCAAAAAATCCAATTATTTTTTGGCACCAATGATCAGGTTTATAATGGAAGTTTATTAACGGTTTGTAAAACATATACTAATAGTACAGATTGGGTTGATATAGGGCAAGGAGCTTGTTCTATTGGGACATCATCCTATACCACAGCTCAAGCAGGTAGTATAACATCAGCCACGTCTGGTGCACCAACATCATTTAACTCGTTTTCAAGCTTTACCTTAGGTAGAGTACATGGATCCGGCAAAGATCCATTGCCAATTGAGTTATTATATTTTGATGCCAAACCTATAAATAATACAATTGATTTATCTTGGGGTACGGCTACAGAAACCAACAACCATTATTTTACCATAGAAAAAAGTAAAGATGGTGTAAACTTTGAATTTTTAAAACAAATAAATTCAGAGGCTGCAAATGGAAACAGTAAAACCATTTTAAATTACAAAACTTATGATTTGAACCCTTATAAGGGTATTAACTACTATCGTTTAAAACAAACCGATTATAATGGTAATTATAAGTATGCAAATATTACCCAGGTTGTTTTTGATAAAAAATCGTTTGTTTCTGTTTTCCCAAATCCTACATCAAATAATATTTTTATAAACGTTAGTAATGATTATAATAATGCTAGTTTAAAAGTTATGGATGCCATTGGTAGAGAAGTATTATCGCAAAACATTAACTCCGAAACCATTAATTCAATAAATACTGGCATTCTCATGTCGGGTATTTATTATGTAATTATTGATAATGGAAACGGGGTACTTAGTAAAACAAAAATAATTATTCAAAGGTAGTTAATCTCTTTGCTTTGAAGGCACAGGCGGCCGTGCCATTCTTTTTAATACTTCTTGTATAATTTCATCGAATTTTACTTTTTGTTTTTCATCGCAAAGGCTACGAACTTTTTTAAAATGATTAAAAGTTACTAATTCAATTTGTGTTTGATTATTGGCTATAGATTTTGCCAGCCCATTTACTTTACTAGTATCTTGTCTTTTGACTTTTAAATTATCAAAGAATAAATGATGAATTTCTTTTCCTTCTTCTCGTAAAGAATCTACAGCATGATGATGCGCCTCTTTTAATTTTTCAAATTCTACTAATTGTTGTGAAGAAAATTTTAATTGTTCTATCAAAAAATCGGCTGCTTTTTCTCCGTTAGGTGGGTGATGCATTTCATTAGGAGCTTGTCCATTTTGCTTTAACCAAATACTTCCTAAGAGACAAATATTTAATACAGCAAGCAACACTACCGCCCATTTCCAAAATTTTAATTGAGAATTATTTTGCATAAGATTAATAATTATTGGTTTGTATTAATCCCATTTCTTTAGATAAAGCCTGATAACCCATTTCTTTTTTATGAGAAGGTTTATCTTTTAATATGTGCGTAAATGAAATAATGTTAAGTAAAATAATTAAGCTTGCCGCTACTGCCCAACCTTTTAAAAAGGAATTTGCTTTTGTCTCATCAATTTTATTTAACTCGATTTTATGCGCAATTTTCTCAAATAAAAACGGATTAGCTTCCAATGGTTTCATCCCTTTGGTGCTTTGCATTACTTCGTTTATCCAGTTTTCTTTTTCCATTTGTTTTGTATTTAGACGTTCAATTAGTTTAATTCCTTCGCTCAGGATATATTTTTTCTAATTCTTTACGCAAGTTTGCTTTTGCTCTTTGTAATAGCGATTCTATAGCCTTTACTGAGCATTTCATTATTTCGGCAATTTCTTTTTGAGGCAATTCTTCTATATGCCAAAGTATAAAAGCAGTTTTTTGATTTTCGGGTAAACGTTCAATTGCTTGAAACAAAAACCGTGCTTTTTCTTTTTTTTCTAATTCAATGCCGGGATGATCAAAATGAGAAACCTCGTGTAAAACTTCTCCTGTTTCGTGATGAAATAAACTGGTTATAAAACCAAAACGTTTATGTCTTTTTTTAGCGCGCAGATGGTCGAGACATTTATTAATCGTAATGCGATATATCCAGGTAGAAATACTTGATTGCTCTTTAAATTTTGCAAGCGATTGATATACCTCTATAAAAACTTCTTGTGTAATATCTTCAGCTTCTTCGCGATGTTGCAAAAAATTAATAGCTGTGTTAAACACCAAACCCTTGTAGGTTTCTACAAGCTGCTGTAAGTTATATTCGTTTGGTTTTTGCACAATTATTTTAAAACTAATGTAAATAAAAAAGCGGGCAATTAAACCCGCTTCTTCATTTGTAAAAAATTAAAACTTATGCTTTTGCTTTAGATGCAGCAGCAATTTTTGCTTTAATGTTTTCGGTCGTCATAGAATCTGGTCTTTCAATTGGGTGGCCTAAAGCTCTATCCCAAACTAAACTTGCCATAACACCTAATGCGCGAGATACACCAAATAATACGGTGTAAAAATCATGTTCATGTATGCCGTAGTGTGCTAACAATGCGCCAGAGTGAGCATCTACGTTAGGCCAAGGGTTTTTAATTTTTCAGGTTGATTCTAATATTGGAGGAGCAACT
>CAIXZI010000269.1 GCA_903923915.1 uncultured Bacteroidota bacterium | reverse complement strand
TGCTAAACAGATTGATGAAAGCATTTATCCTGAATACGAATGGCAAACATTACAAACATTTATTTATTGGGCGCAATCAAACAACTATTCTGAAAATGAATTAAAAAAAATTATTTTAGAAATCTTTCCGTTATTGCCCGTAGATAAAAAAAGTAAAAAAATACGTAACGAATTAGTTTATAGAGCCAAGTATGGTAAATACATCTCGAAAATAATTAATAAAATAGTAAATTCTAAATCTTGAACGTACAAGGAAATATTTTATTTTTAAATACTATTAGCAAAAAACTAATATTTTATATTAGCTGAGATGGCACTTTCTATAACAGTAATACTTCCCGTCTATAATGCTGCCAACTATCTTTTAGAGGCTATTGAAAGTATATTAAATCAATCGTTTAAGGATTTTGAATTGATAATTATTAACGATGGATCTACAGATGATTCAGAAATAATTATTAATTCTATTTTAGATAAACGAATTCGGTATATTAAAAATGACGAAAACAAAGGTTTAATATATACGCTTAACAGGGGTATAAAAGAATCTACTGGTGTCTACATCGTTAGAATGGATGCCGATGATGTTTCATTACCAACCCGATTTGAAAAACAATTTGCGTATATGGAGCAAAACCCCGATATAGGAGCCTGCGGTACTTATGCCGCCTATATTGGGAATAGAATAGGTGCTTGGCAATACCCTGTTTTAGATACTGAAATAAGATGTAGGCTAATGTGGGGTTCTTCCATCATACATCCAAGTGCTATTATTAGGAGAAGTGTGCTTACAGAACATAACATAAAATATAACGAGCAATATCTGGCTGCAGAAGATTATAAATTGTGGGTTGATATAGCTAAGGTCTCTAAACTTCATAATATTTCCGAAGTATTACTTAAATACAGAACGCACAATCAGCAGGTTACTACTACTAAAATTAGTAAGATGGATAACACCAAATCAAAAATTATTTTCGAACAAATACTTTCTACTGGTGTTACACTTGCTGAAAATGACTTCGATATTATTTCAAAATTTGTTTTATATACCTATAACTTTACTGTTTTAGAACTGAACAGGCTGTTTGAAATATATGTTCAATACATGCAAAAAAATAAAATAGTACATTTATGCAATTCTGTTTTAATAGACAATCAAATAAAAGAACGCTTATTTGAAGCCTGTTATTTTTCAACTAAAAATTGCGGTTTAAAGGCTGTTAAAATATATAGCAAACAGTATAAAATTAATGAAGTTGATTTTATGAAAAGAATAAAATTTTACTATAAGGCTTTTGTAAGATGAAGATTTTAGTATTTGTAGAAAATTTTATGGAGCCTACATTAACGTTTATTTATAACGAAATTGTAGAGCTATCTAAGTATCATGAAGTAAAATTGCTATGTACCACTCGCTTAAATGAAAGTAAATTCCCATTTGATGATGTATCTATAATTCCTTTTGAAAAAGATATTTTGCGAGAGAAATTTTTATGGAATGCGGAGAAATTTGATATTTATATTTCGAGAAAAAATTATCAATTTAGAAAAGATGTTACTGCTTTAATAGATGATTTTAATCCGGATATTATCCACTGTCATTTTGGATACGAATCTTTAAGGATTTTAGATAATATTGATGTGCATTTAAAGCCAATTTATGTTAGCTTTCATGGATACGATGCTTCTCAAATGCTAACAAGAAAGTGTTATGTAAATAAATTAAACACGTATTTTAAGCAC
>CAIXZI010000268.1 GCA_903923915.1 uncultured Bacteroidota bacterium | reverse complement strand
CCTTGTTTTATCAAGCCAATCATTTCTTCAATTAATTCTGGTGGGTCTTGTAAATCGGCATCAATAATAGCAATAATATTTCCTTTGCATAAATCTATACCGGCTGTAACAGCTATCTGGTGCCCAAAATTTCTACTAAAATCAATGTACCTTACTTTATCATCTGCCGCTGCTAATGCTTTTATTAATTGTATAGAGCTATCTCTACTGCCATCGTTTACAAAAACTAATTCGTATGGTAAACCAATTTTTTCAAGCACAGGACGCAGGCGCGTAACCAATGTTGGAATATTTAATTCCTCGTTGTAAATGGGTATAATAACAGATAGTTCTACCATATTTTTATTCTTTGGGCGTTCCGGCAAATTTAGCTCATCGTTTTAGTTTTTATTTTCGATTCGCTGAATGCTGCGCATTTCTGCCGTCGGGCTTTTCACTTCAATCTTTTATTGATTACATAAAACTTAAACTTATCACATTAGCCTATTTGCGGGGCGTTTCAGCGATATTGATATTGCTTGGTAACAAATAGGTAACATTTTCACTTTAAAAGAACATAAACTTAACTGATTGAACGAATAATCTGCCTTAGTTTGAGTTGTTTTTTGTTAGCCCATTGAATCCAAAAATATTTCAAAGAAATTACAGTACAAGTATAATAAAAAAGAACCTAATTCTTGATAATTATTGCATTTTACTTTGTTTCTATAATTATGTCAACATTGAGTCTAATTTAAAAACGGTAAAAATTAGCTGCTTTTAGAGTTTCTGAAAAGTTTATACTATTTATTCTCAAGTTATTTTCATTTTTCAGAAAAAAATAAATGAAAATATCTGTTTCAACAAAAGAGCTTTACGCCATTGAAAAAATTAACGGGTTTGAAAAAAGAATTCAAACCCTCAAAACTTGGATGATAATAAATGATTTAAGCCCCAACACAATTGTTAATTATATCAGGAAAATCTCCGATTTATCTCTTTACTTTAATAAGCTACCTGAACTGATTAATGAAGAAGAGATATGTAAATATTTTGAAACTCTAATTAATCAATCTAAAGGAAATTCAAAAAGTGCAATTAAACACACGGTCTATGGATTAAAAATATATTTTAAAGCATTAGGCTTAGAAACAACTATAAAACTCCCTAAACTTAAAGATGAAACTAAATTACCTGTAGTGCTTAGTAAAAATGAATGCCAATTGCTTTTTAAAGAAACAAAAAACTTTAAACACCGTCTTATACTTATGATGATGTACAGCGCAGGTTTAAGGGTAAGTGAATTAATGGCTTTGTATTGGTACGATATTGACATTCATAGAATGACAATACATATTAGGCAAGCAAAAGGAAAAAAAGATAGATATGTACCCCTATCTGGTTTTATATTAAATGATTTGTTAACCTATATGGAAAAGAATACAAAAAGGAAGTATGTTTTTTATGGAAAAGATAATGTAGTTCCAATGGGAAAATCAGGGGTTCGTTTTCTATTTAATAATGCCGTACGCCGCGCTGGAATAACAAAAAAGGGAGTTTGTTTACATACCCTAAGGCATAGTTTTGCAACTCATTTATTGGAGAGCGGATTGGATATTATTTCCATAAAAGAATTATTGGGACACTCAAGAATTGAAACGACATTAGTTTATTTACATGTAGTTGATTGTCTAAGGCAGAAAAAAACATCTCCGTTAGATGTAAGTCTTCAAACCAATCCGAACTTTTATAGTTAAAAATATTTGGACACTTTCCGT
>CAIXZI010000267.1 GCA_903923915.1 uncultured Bacteroidota bacterium | reverse complement strand
TCCACTTTAAATTGTTGCCCGGCTATTTTTACAATTGCGTACATAATTTATTTTTTAATAGTTTATAAAACCTTTTTTTACAAGGGATGGCAAATGTAGAAAATTATTTTAATTCTGCCAAATCTACTTTGCGCTTGTTTATTAGCCAAACACCACCTAAAATAACAAAAATAGCTGCTATTTGGATAATACTGATTATTTCACCATCAAAAAGTCCCCAACCTACTGCTACTATTGGAATGATATAGGTGCTGGAGGCCGCAAAAACCGCCCCCGAAAGCTTTATCAAATAATTAAAAAAGATAACCGATAAGGCAGAACCCACAATACCCAAAATACTGATATAACCCAAACTTGACAAGGCTTTGGGGTTGTATTGCATTACTTCAATAAAATTGGTGCTGAACAAATAAACCAGCGCAACCGGGCCAATAAAGGCGAAAGACCAGGCAGTTGCTGCTATTGAATTTAAATCGCCTAAAAAGTGTTTAATGCAGTTAACGCTTATGGCATAGCAAATGGTGGCTAAAATCACTAAACAAGCGTATAACAACCCACTTTCTTGCGGATTTTTATCGCCCGATAATAATAGTAAAGCTCCAATAAAAGCTATTAAAATGCCAACAATTTGAAGCGGTGTGGATTTATTTCTAAAGGCAATCCATCCAAAAATAACGGTAAATAAAGGGGTAAGAGCGTTTAACATGCCAGCCAAACTGCTGCTAATACCGGTTTCGGCCTTGGTAAATAAAAAAGCTGGAATTAAATTGCCAAAAACTCCAGCCAATACTAAGCCCAGCCAATACTTTTTAAAGTTTATTTTATAATGTTTTATAAGAAATGGAATTAAAAAAAGTGAAGCAATGCCAATCCGCAAAGCTGCTACCTGACTGCTGCTAAAGGCTTCTAAGCCTCGTTTCATTAAAATAAATGAGCTGCCCCACACCAAAGCCAGCAAAAATAAAATAATCCATTTGGTGTTTTTAGTCATCATTTTTTAGATGCGCAAATGTACAGTAAAAAGGCAATTCTAAACCTTCCAACATAGTAATAAACAATTTATCTACATAGCCTCTTTTAACCTTTCAAACAACTAACTTTGCCCAATTTTTTAACTATGGCTAAAGATAACTCTATAAAATCTGTTTTACTTATTGGTTCGGGTCCTATTGTGATAGGACAAGCATGCGAGTTTGATTACTCGGGCTCTCAGTCGGCTAAAAGCCTGCGAGAAGAAGGCATTGAGGTAACGCTTATAAACAGCAATCCCGCTACCATCATGACCGACAAGGTAACAGCAGATAACATTTATCTGTTGCCTTTAGAAGTAAAATCAATCATTAAAATATTAGAAGAACGTAAAATTGATGCCGTACTACCTACCATGGGCGGACAAACTGCGTTAAATCTCGCAATGAAATGCGAAGACATGGGCATCTGGAAAAAATACAACGTGCGTATGATTGGCGTTGATACCGAAGCCATAAAAGTTACCGAAGACCGCGATTTATTTCGCATACGCATGAATGAAATTGGCATACCGATGGCTCCGTCTAAAATTGCAAAATCTTTTTTAGAAGGTAAATCGGTTGCACAAGAGTTTGGTTTTCCTTTGGTTATTCGTCCTTCGTTTACCCTTGGTGGTAGTGGTGGCAGCGTTGTGTATGATAAAGCCGATTTTGATAATTTATTAAATCGTGGTTTGCAAACATCGCCCATACATGAAGTATTAATTGATAAAGCTGTTTTAGGTTGGAAAGAATATGAATTAGAATTACTGCGTGATAAAAATGATAACGTAGCCATTATTTGTTCGATAGAAAATTTTGACCCAATGGGTGTGCACACCGGCGATAGTATTACGGTTGCTCCTGCACAAACATTAAGCGATAGCACCTACCAAAGAATGCGTACCATGGCCATCTTAATGATGCGTAGTATTGGTAATTTTTCGGGTGGATGTAATGTGCAGTTTGCCGTAAGTAATGATGATAAAGAAGATATCATTGCTATTGAAATTAACCCGCGTGTGTCTCGTTCATCAGCATTGGCAAGTAAAGCAACAGGTTATCCAATTGCACGTATAGCCAGTAAATTAGCCATTGGTTATACGCTTGATGAATTACAAAATCAAATTACAAAATCTACATCAGCCTATTTTGAACCGACTTTAGATTATGTTATCGTAAAAATTCCTCGCTGGAACTTCGATAAATTTAAAGGTTGTAACCGCGAGCTTGGTTTCCAAATGAAATCGGTTGGCGAGGTTATGGCTATCGGCCGTTCGTTTCAGGAAGCCTTACAAAAAGCTTGTCAGAGTTTAGAAATTAAACGTAACGGTTTAGGTGCTGATGGAAGAGAAATTACCGATCAGGCAGAATTGTTACGCGCTTTAGAGCGCCCAAGCTGGAACAGATTATTTATGATTTATGATGCCATGAAATTGGGTATCTCTATCAAAACTATTCAAAAACTTACACGCATAGATATGTGGTTTCTTCAGCAAATTGAAGAGATGATTGCGTTGGAAAATGAAATTTCAAAATTCACTCTAAGTAATTTACCTAAAGATCTTTTATACGAAGCCAAACAAAAAGGGTATGCCGACAGGCAAGTTGCGCATTTGCTACGCTGCTTAGAAAGTGAAGTGTATAAAAAACGAAACGAGCTTGGCATTAAACGCGTTTATAAATTAGTAGACACTTGTGCTGCCGAGTTTGAAGCAAAAACGCCTTATTACTATTCTACTTTTGAAGATGAAAACGAAAGCATTCGTTCTGATAAAAAGAAAGTCATTATTTTAGGTAGCGGTCCAAACCGCATTGGGCAAGGCATTGAGTTTGATTACTCTTGCGTGCATGGAGTGATTGCTGCAAAAGAATGTGGTTATGAAACCATCATGATCAATTGTAATCCTGAAACAGTTTCTACCGATTTTAGTACAGCTGATAAATTATATTTTGAGCCCGTTTTTTGGGAACATATTTACGATATCATCCTACACGAAAAACCGGAAGGTGTTATTGTTCAGCTTGGTGGACAAACAGCTTTAAAGCTTGCAGAAAAATTAGATCGTTACGGAATTAAAATTATCGGCACCGATTTTAAATCGTTAGACTTAGCTGAAGACCGCGGAAGTTTCTCTAATCTTTTAAAAGACAATAACATTCCTTATCCAAAATTTGGGGTTATTGAAGATGCCGAAGAAGCTATTACACTATCAAAAGAATTGGGTTTTCCATTGTTGGTTCGTCCGAGTTATGTGCTTGGCGGACAAAGCATGAAAATTGTTATAAACGAACAAGAGCTTGAGCAACACGTTGTAAAACTTTTAAATGATTTACCTGAAAACAAAGTGTTGTTAGATCATTTTTTAGAGAATGCCATAGAAGCTGAAGCCGATGCTATTTGCGATGGAGAAGATGTTTACATCATAGGTATTATGGAACATATAGAGCCCGCAGGTATTCATAGTGGAGATAGTTACGCTGTGCTTCCAACATTTGATTTAAGCGAAAATGTGTTGAAACAAATTGAAGCTCACACTAAAAAAATAGCGCTTGCTTTAAATACTGTTGGATTAATAAACATACAATTCGCGGTAAAAAACGAAGTCGTATATATTATTGAAGCCAACCCGCGTGCCTCTCGTACTGTGCCTTTTATAGCTAAGGCGTATGATGAGCCTTATGTAAATTACGCTACTAAGGTTATGTTGCGTGAGAAAAAAGTAAAAGATTTTAATTTCAATCCTCGTAAAAAAGGGTATGCTATTAAAATACCGGTATTTAGTTATGAGAAATTCCCGGAGATACAAAAAGAGCTTGGCCCTGAAATGAAATCAACAGGAGAAGCCATCTATTTTATTGATGATTTGTACGACGAGTATTTTCAGAATATTTATAGTGAGCGTAATTTGTACTTGAGTAAGTAATATTTCATTCTTTCCTCATTCCGAACTTGTTTAGCAATCTGTCTAATTGCATACAGATGGTGAAATAAATTTAGCATAACATCTAATAATATAGTTGGCTTGGGCGTTACGGCTATTTGTCATTACGAGCGAGTATGGCAATCTACTGCGCCGTCGGGCTTTATGCTTCAAGCTTTTAGGATTACCTAAAAGGCTTTCCGCGTCAATCCCTAACGCAAATTTTTCTTGCCAATTAAATAATCTACACTAACCTTTCCGGCTCCTGTACATATAAGTGAAACAAGCATTAAAATATAGTATAAAGGTATTTCATAACCATTTTGCCCTGCCTCAAAACCATTTCCCCAGTGCACCGTTTTTATAGCAACCAGCATGGTGATAATTAATGGAATAGAGATAATGCGCACACCCAAACCTAAAGTAAGAAGTATTACACCTAAACATTCAGTTCCGGTTGCTAAATAAGCCTCAAAATACGGTGCAGGTAAGCCCATGC
>CAIXZI010000266.1 GCA_903923915.1 uncultured Bacteroidota bacterium | reverse complement strand
CATTAGTTAGTATTATTTTTCAGGTATCCTTTTTATCACTTTTGCTTCTTTAAAGCCGGATGTTTGAAAATCTCTGCAATATTTTTCAGCGGCCGCTATTTCTTTATAACTTCCCGATAAGTAAATACGGTTACCGTTAGGTAATTTAACCTCCTCCGCCTTATTAAATCTAATTAATTGTAATAATAAAGAACTTGGTCTTTCGCCCATTTTAAGCTCTGCTATCTGTATGGCAAAAGTTGCGTTTAATTCATCCATCAATGTTTGCATTTCTTGCTTTACAATTGCTCTAACATCCAACCTGCTTGCTGCCCTACCAATAAGTTTGTTTAATAAATTAATTAAAGAATCTAATTGTCTTTGCTTAGCTAATAAAATAGAGTCTGCATTTGAAGGCAGTGCCTTATTATTAGTAAGATTATTTTGGCCGTTTAAAGGTTTAGTATTACTATTTAAATTTTGTTTATTTAAATTTTGTTTATTTCCATTATCAATAACTGTTTGGGTGCTAATAGCATCCTTTTTATTTAGGTCGGTTTTACTAACCGCCTGCTCGTTTGTTTCACTAATTTTTCCATTTTCGCCAAAAATTACTTTTTTTACTTTTCGCTTTCGCTCAATAACCATAAAATTATAGTTATAAAACTCTTCACCATTTCTAAGATCAAGTAATATATTGTTATCCGCTAAATAAAACTGCGAACCCAAAGCCTTTTCATCAAAACTTAAAGAATACTTACCATAAGGAACGTAAAAATTGTAATTACCCTTATTGTCTGTTATACTGGTATAACTTTTTCCTAAACTATCTATCATATATATTTTAAATCGTGAAATATCTAATTTATCAAATATTTCGCCACTATAAGTCTCTCTTTCTAATTCAACCGCACCGGCAATTTGCACACCCTTACTAAAAGGTATATACATCATATCGGGTCCGCAAACATCCATACTATCACTTACATTAGGAAACCATGAGCCTAAATCAATAAGAGGGAAAACTTGCAATCTATATTTAGCAAAACTCATATTAGTAAAACTAGCCATGCCTTTTTCATCTGTAATAACTTCGTATTCATTCATTCTAAGTACAACATTTTCAACCGGTACTTCGCCTTCATCCATTTTATTATTACCATTAACATCTAAAAAAGCAATAAATCGGGCATCGCAAAGTTTATTATTTCTAAATTTTTTAGGTATAGGGATGCCGAAATCTTTTTTTAACGATAACCCAATAGTAAGATTATTGGTTACCGTTGCCTTATCTGATAATTCTGCAATTGGGTTACTGGTTCTGTTTACATAAGAATATTTATATGTTTTTTGTGATGCCAAATTATAAGTAGCGTAAACACTAAACCTAAAACCATTATTAGAAAAATAATAAAACTGACTAAAAAAACCAAAGCTGTTCTTTTTTAAATCGTTTGTATAAGTATAAGTAGGGTTGTTTTCCCATACAAAATGATGGTTTTTAAACTGATATTGATGCCCAACAGAAAATCTTACGAACTGCCTGTAAGGATTGCTGCCATTTAATCCTAAAGACATACCGGAAGATGGAAGTGGGCCGTAATTATACATACCTAGTATGTTCCAAACCTTATAGCGCATAAAGGCATTTACCTGCGATGTGAAGAAAGTGCCTAGTTGCGGTTTGTTAAGCAATTGATTATATCCGGCCATAATGCTACCACCCGCAAAAAAATTCTTATCAAAATCAGATTTACTTAAACTTAATCTTCCACCTCCACTAATAACGGTGTCAATAAGAAAAGTTTGGTAGTTAAAATACAAGCCCGGAGACCAATTAATTGCCCCATTTTTTATTATTGGGTTATAATTTAAAGAATTATTAATAGATATAGGCCCTCTTAAACCTAAAAAATTATTATCAAAGTAAGTATTAGAAAGAGTTAATCCTCTGCCCGATTTAAATCGATAAATATTAATTAAATTTGCATTAAATAAATTTGTTTGGTTAATTACAGCGCCTGCGCTTAAATTAGTAAACTCTCTATACTGGGCAGTTAATGAGGTAAGTAAGTGCTTAAAATTCTGTCTGATAGAAAAACCATAAAAATTAGTTGTGTTTTGCAAAACAGAAGAAAAATTTTGTTGAGAGTTTGCATAGCTTAAACTTAAAAAAGTGTTCTTTAAAATACTTTTTGAAACAGTTGCCCCATAGCCATAACCGTTTATGGAGGTTGCATTACTACTTAAATAGGCAAGTGAACGAAACGTAATGCCTGCAAAATTACCAGAATACCCTATGCCATACTTATTTAAAGAAGAGGGTGTTAAAAAATTTTGCCTGGTATAAAAAATACTTACAGTGTTTTTAGCATTAATATTATAGCCAATAGAAATACCCTTACCAT
>CAIXZI010000265.1 GCA_903923915.1 uncultured Bacteroidota bacterium | reverse complement strand
TGGTACCCTTTTGTAAATTCTTTAAGCCCTTTTTAGCCACCATCGAGCCCGCTACCCCAGATGATAACATATGGGTAGTGCTTACAGGCACGCCCTTCCAGCTGGCCAAACCAATGCCTAATGATGCCACAATTTCGGCACTGGCACCTTGCGCATAACTCATGTGTTGTTTACCAATTTTTTCGCCAATGGTTTTAACAATACGTTTCCAACCTATCATAGTACCAAAGCCTAATGATAAGGATATTAGTATAATTACCCACTCTGGTGCGTAATCTGTAATTTTTTTAGATTCTTTAATGGTAGCTTTTAAATCATCTTTTTCTTTAATGCTAAGTGAAGAATTTTCGCCTAAACCAACTTTTTCTACACTTTTAGAAATAAGAATAATGTGTTTACGAACCTCGAAACGTTTAACCGAATCTATTTCAGAAACCTTAGTTTTTTTATCTAAAATGCTTAATAAATCTGCGCAACGGGCTTTTGTTTTTACAATATCTATGTTTTCTTTTTCAGATAATTTAGTGGTATCAATACGGTAAACTAACTCCGTAACATGATTCATTTGTTTATAAGTGTCTCTAATATCATGCGTATCTTTTATTGCAAAATAGCCCGGTACCAAGCCAATTAAAATAAGCATAACCAAACCAACTCCTTTTTGCCCATCATTTTGTCCGTGGAAAAAACTAACCAAAGTACAAGTAATAGTAAGTATAACGCGAATCCACATTGGAGGTTTTACGCCCGGCATAGGTTCTTTATAAATAGAATCGTTTTTTATAAATCGTTTAAATAAAAACATAATGATAATAGCCATGGCAAAACCAACCATAGGCGATACCAATAATGACAAACCAATATCTTGTGCCTTGCCCCAGTTAACAGCATCTTTACCGTTAATGAAATAAAAAGCCAAACCAATACCTAAAATAGACCCAATTAATGAGTGTGACGATGAAGCCGGAATACCCAAGTACCAAGTACCTAAATTCCAAATAATAGCACTTAATAGTAAGGCAAATACCATGGCCATACCATGCGCAACGTTAGAATCTGTAAGGGTTTCTACGGGAAGTAAATTTACTATGCCCATGGCAACGCCTATACCACCGGTAAGCACACCAATAAAATTTATTAAACCACTCCAAACCACAGCATACGTAGGCTTTAAAGTATTGGTATAAATTACGGTTGCAACAGCGTTTGCTGTATCGTGAAAACCGTTTACAAACTCAAAAGTACAAGCAAGTAAAAGGCATATTACAATTAAAATTATCAAACCTGTTGTCATAGTGTTTTATTTTTATGGGTTCAAAAGTGTGGTTTTTTCTTTTATCTAATGTTAAGGTATTGTTAAGTAACGGTATTAAAATGCTATTTGATACTGCAAAACTACCTGTCCGTAACGACTATATTCTCTTAAATTACCATTGGCATTTTCTAAAAAATAAGGTCTGTTTTGGTAATCAAGCGTAAATTTAGAATTATTGCCCTTGATAAGCCAGTTTATACCTGCATCAAAAACATACATAGGAGCTGCAAGTCTATCGTAAACAGCGTATTGGCAATTAGCATAAACGTGTAATGTACCCTGACTGCCTAAAAGATTGTCTTTAAATTTATAACCTGCCTGGGCATACAAAACATTGCCTGTGCCAAGGTACGGAAATGCGTTTCCAAAGCTTGCTTTATTAAAGTTGGTTAATCCTTTTCCCGTTAATGGATTATAACCAGTAACCGTACTGGTAGGTGCGGTATAGC
>CAIXZI010000264.1 GCA_903923915.1 uncultured Bacteroidota bacterium | reverse complement strand
TATGATATTGCTAAAATTGGTAACCCTGATAAAAACGCTCGTAAAGTTTCTTTTAAAGCCGTTTTAGAAGAGTACAAAAAAACATTTACACCTGAAGAATTAAAGGAAAAAGAAGGTTTAATAAACAAATATTACCACGGTGTTGAGTATGATGCAGTTCGTAGAGTTGCATTAGATACTAAATTACGTTTAGATGGTAGAAAAACAACTGATATTCGTCCTATTTGGAGCGAAGTAGGTTATTTGCCTGCGGCTCACGGTTCGGCTGTGTTTACACGCGGAGAAACGCAATCGTTAACATCAGTTACATTAGGTACAAAATTAGATCAACAAAAAATTGACGGAGCTTTTATTGAGGGCGAAAATAAATTTTTGTTACACTACAATTTCCCTGCATTCTCTACAGGCGAAGTAAAACCAAATCGTGGTACATCTCGTCGTGAGGTTGGACATGGTAACTTAGCATTACGCGCGCTTAAAAAAGTTGTGCCTGCTGATTGTCCTTATACAATTCGTGTAGTATCTGATATTTTAGAAAGTAACGGTTCATCATCAATGGCAACAGTTTGCGCAGGTACACTTGCGTTGATGGATGCTGGTATTCAAATTAAAAAACCGGTTACAGGTATTGCTATGGGTTTAATTACTGATGATAAAGGTGCTTACGCTATTTTATCTGATATCTTAGGTGATGAAGATCATTTGGGTGATATGGATTTTAAAGTTTGTGGTACTAAAGATGGTATTACGGCTGTGCAAATGGATTTAAAAGTAAACGGACTTCCTTACGAAGTTATGTCTCAGGCTTTAAATCAGGCAAAAGATGGTCGTTTACATATCTTAAACGAAATTAGCAAAACACTTGCTGCACCAAATGTAGATTACAAACCACATGCACCGCGTTTATTGCAAATTGAAATCCCTCAAGATTTTATTGGAGCGGTAATCGGGCCAGGAGGTAAAATCATTCAGGAAATGCAAAAATCAACCAATACTACTATTACTATTACTGAAATTAACGGTAAAGGTTTAGTAGAAATTTTTGGAGAAAATGATGAAGATGCAAAAGCTGCTTTAGCTCGCATAAAAGGCATTGTTGCTATTCCTGAAATTGGCGAAGTTTATGACGCAAAAGTAAAAACGGTTATGCCGTACGGTGCTTTTGTTGAATTTATGCCAGGTAAAGACGGTTTATTACACATCTCTGAAGTTGATTGGAAACGTTTAGATTCATTAGAAGGTGTATTAAAAGAAGGCGATATGATTCAGGTAAAATACATTGGAAACGATCCTAAAACAGGTAAATCAAAATTATCTCGTAAAGTATTGTTGCCAAAACCTGAAGGCACGCCTGCAGATAAATAATAATTTATAAATCTATAATTAGAGCAGTATCGTATATATATGGTACTGCTTTTTTTATTTAACGCAAATTAAGCTTAACCACATAGGTGCATAGAAAAAAGTATGCATAGAAAATATATTTTTAAAACATAGCAATAGCGCATTATGCAAAAATTTACTACGAATAGCTTTTTTACGCCAAACAAACTATGTTTCTATGTGGTTAAAATTTTGTGTAATTGGTATTCTGTTTTTTATGGTTAAATTATTACCTTTGATATAATAAATGATTACGCTCGAGAAGAAAATTCATATGAATCTGAAAGACAAAATAGTTAATCTGCTTCAGCAAAATAACTACACATATAGTCAACTTGCAGAGCATTTGCATATTTCAGAAGCTGAGTTAGACCACGCACTTGAAACCAAAACCCTTGAAGTACGTACCTTAGAGCTTATTTCCAAAGAATTACGCATTCCACTTTATAGTTTCTTTCGCGATCCGGACGAGATGGCAAAATATTTATCTTCGGATAAAGAACGCTATTACGATGTAAATATTTGGAGCGATCAGGAGGTTAAATACAAATCTGAAATTAGTAAGTTAAAAGAAACCATCGAGAAAATTTCTGCCGATGTAAAGCATAAAGAGTTGCTTATTGAGGCCTTAGAAGATGAGTTAAAAAAAGGTTGGGCTAAATAATAGAGTACCAACGTTTAGAAGTTTAAAGTACAAAGTAAACTCCGCGCACTCCGCGTCTTTGCGAGAAATTACAACAATCCTTCGTCAGCAAAACTGTAATAGTTTGCATCTCCAACAATTATATGATCTATCACCTGTATATCAAATAAAGCAGCGCCTTGTTTTACTTTTTGTGTAAGATTAATATCTTCTTTACTTGGTTGTAAATTACCCGAAGGATGATTGTGAGATAACACAATTGAAGAAGCTAAATGTTCTACCGCACTTTTTAAAATTAATCTCACATCAGCTACAGTGCCTGATACGCCACCTCTTCCAACCAATTCAGTTCTAATAATTTTATTGCTTCGGTTAAGTAATAATATCCAAAATTCTTCGTGCGGCAAATCGCTTAATTTAGGTGCCATATGCGCGTATGCATCTTTGCTTGTTTTAATCACGTCTTGCTTTTGCACGTCAACTTCTTTTCTTCGTCTTCCTAACTCAAGCGCAGCGATAATGGTTATGGCTTTTGCTTCGCCAATGCCTTTAAACTTTTTTAAATCGTTAATAGATAGTTTGGCTAACTCGTTTAAGTTATTACTATGCGAAGCCAAAATGCGTTGAGAAAGTTGAACGGCAGTTTCATTACGAGAACCCGAAGCAATTAAAATGGCAATTAACTCTGCATCTGATAAAGCCTGCTTGCCTTTGGTAATAAGCTTTTCTCGAGGCCTGTCGTCTTCTGATAAATTTTTTATAGAAATATGTTGTTGTTCCATTTTGCAATAAATAACAAGCAAGGTAATTAAACTTCGGTTACCTTTGCGGGCAATTTATAATGAGTCAGCAAAAAAAATCTTCGTTAGAAATATTTAAAATAAAAAACTTTCTGAATTTTATTTTAGGTAGATTTTTTACCACGCTTGCTATACAAATGCAAATGACCACCATTGGATTGCAAATTTATTACGAATACACCCATAGTGCATTTTCTTTAGGATTAACAGGCTTATTCGAGGCACTTCCATTTATCGCAGCATCTTTTTTTTCGGGCTATGTATCTGATAAATATAATCGTAAAAAAATAATTATTGCCACTGTTTTAGCTTTAGTTTTTTGTTCGGCATTATTGTTTGTAATCAGTTTGCATAAAATTTCTTTCTTAGACAGCATAGCCTACTACGCTATTTTTGGAGTAATTATTTTAGTAGGAATTATACGCGCATTTTTTGCAGCCACGATGAATCCCTTGCTGAGTCAGTTAGTTGATAGAGATATGTACACTATTTCAGCTACATGGAACAGCACTGCCTGGCACATTGGAGCCATTACAGGCCCAATACTTGCTGCGTTTTTATATGGATTAAGCGGCAGTTATCATGCCGAAAATATTTATTTCATCAACATACTTTTGTTTTTATTAGGCGCTTTGTTTTTTGGATTGGTGAAATACCAACGTCCGTATATTCATCAGGTAAAAGAGGGCATCATTCAAAGTTTACGTGTGGGAATAGATTTTGTTTTTAAACAAAAAATGCTGCTTTCGGTTATTTCAT
>CAIXZI010000263.1 GCA_903923915.1 uncultured Bacteroidota bacterium | reverse complement strand
GTGTAGCACAAACCCGCAAAGTGCCTGCTATTAAAGAGAAAAACAGACACAATAAACAGTTTTTAGTAAACGAATTATCAAAAACTGCAGGTATTGGTTTTGCTACTCTACCTGATCCTAGTGGCGATTCGGCTACGTTTTTAAATTTATTATTACCTGATACCGAAACCGCAAAACGCACCGTAGATGAAATGAATAAGGCAGGTGTTGTTGGTTTTGATTATTGGTTTTTAAACATGTATCATTTCATTAATCAATGGGATCATATTAAAGAATTACGCACAGCATCTAAACTACCTATACAAGTTTTAGGTGCTCCGCAAGATTATAAAAACTTACAGTTGCCAAAAACACAAGAAGTAATTGGGCGTTTAATTTCTTTCGGCATAAAATATAAATGGACGGAAGAAGACATGAAAACATTGGCTTCAAAAATTTCTGAATGTGTTACTAAAGCAATGAAACCTGTTCATGCATAAAAATTTTAAGAACATTGATAAAGTAACTTACGGTCGTGGTTCGTTCTCGCAATTAGCAGAAACCGTTGAACCTGTTCGTAAAGAAAACAACCACTATTTTGTTTACGTAGTAGATAATTATTTTAAGGGAAAAGATTTATCAAGCAAACTGCAAAACAAACCTGAGGATTTAATTTATTACATAGATGTTGATCCGCACGAGCCAACTACCGAACAAATAGATTCATTACGCAATGAAATTCTAACAAAGAAAGGATTGCCTAGCGGCGTGATTGGTATTGGTGGTGGAAGTATTATGGATATTGCAAAAGCTTTATCGTTGATGTTAACCAACGAAGGTTCTTCTACATTATACCAAGGATTAAATCTGATAAAAAAAGCGGGCGTTTATCATTTAGGTGTGCCAACAATTTCGGGTACAGGTGCCGAAGTTTCAATGACAGCCGTACTTACCGGACCTGAAAAAAAATTAGGTTTAAAATGCGATTGGACGGTTTTCAATCAGGTTATTTTAGATCCTGAACTAATTGCCAGTGTACCAACCGATTGGTGGTTTTATACAGGTATGGATACTTACATTCATTGCATTGAAAGCGAAACTGGCATTCGTAATAATGCGTTTAGTTTAGCCTATGGCGAGCAATCGTTAAAACTTTGCAGAGAAATTTATTTAGGTGATAAGGCAGGTCAAACCCCTGAGAATAATGATAAATTAATGGTTGCATCTTTAATGGGTGGCTTAAGTTTAACGTATAGCGAAGTTGGTGTTTGCCACGCCTTGAGTTATGGTTTATCTAAAATTTTAGGTACGCGTCACTGTTATGCAAACTGCATCATCTTCCAACATCTGGGCGATATTTATTTAAAAGGGCATAGTGAGTTTATGCAAATGATTGCCAAACATAAAATTGTGTTGCCGCAAAATTTAAGTAAAGATTGGAACGAAGAAACGATAACCGCCATGGCAAATGTTTCTATCAACCTCCCATTTATGTGGCACCATGCTTTTGGCGACAACTGGCAACAAAAAGTTAATTTAGATTATATAAAAGATTTATTCAGAAGATTATAAATAACAAAAATCTAGTCATCCTGAGCTTGTCGAAGGATGGTTTGATTAATCATAAAAAACATGACAAAAAAAATAGTAAAAGTTGGAAATATTGAGTGCGGAAATGATGAATTGTTCTTGATCTCAGGCCCTTGTGTGATAGAAGAAGAATCTATTATGATGAAGACTGCAGAGAAATTAAAAGAAGTTTCCGAGCGCATGAAAATAAAAATCATCTATAAATCTTCTTTTCAAAAAGATAATCGCAGTAGTTTAAAATATTATGATGGTCCGGGCTTAGACAAAGGCGTAAAATTATTAGCCAAAGTAAAAGAGCAATTTGGTTTTCCTATTTTAACCGACATACATTATCCTGACCAGGCTGCTGCTGCAGGTGCGGTATGCGATGTGTTGCAAATACCGGCTTACTTATGTATGCAATCTACTTTATTAGTGGCTGCTGCAAAAACAGGTAAAGTAGTAAACATAAAACACGGACAATTTTTGGCTCCAGATAACATGAAACATCCTTTGCAAAAAGTTATCGAAGCTGGAAATGATAATGTAATTCTTACTGAGCGTGGTTATACATTTGGTTACAACGATTTAATTGTTGATCCACGTGCGTTTTTTCATTTAAACAATTTAGGTTATCCTGTCGTGTTTGATATTACACATTGCGTGCGCAAATATGGTATTCCGAGTTCGGATGCTAAAGGCGGTGCAAGAGAATTTTTACCGGTGCTTTCAAGAGCAGGTGTTGCCAGTGGTGTTGACGGAATTTTTATCGAAACACACCCTGATCCTTCCACAGCTTTATGCGATGCAGCTTCTCAATTATGTGTATATGATTTAGAAGAATTTTTAAAGCCATTAATTGAAATGCACGCTTTAGAAGTAAAGTATAGGAAATAGATTTTTCTCGTAAAAAATTGTAGTTTTACTACTTAACATTTTAACGATATATGTCTTTATTCAGAAAAAAATCAATAGAACAATTGTTGGGCAATTCTGCCAACGAAAAAGGACTTAAAAAAACTTTGGGCGCAGGTTCCTTAATCGCATTAGGAATTGGGGCCATCATTGGCGCCGGTTTATTTGTGCGTACAGCCGCTGCCTCTGCCGAAGCTGCCGGACCGGCCGTAACTTTATCTTTTGTAGTAGCAGCTATCGGCTGTTTGTTTGCAGGCTTATGTTATGCCGAATTTGCGGCTATGATACCTATTGCAGGATCTGCTTACACGTATGCTTATGCCACCATGGGCGAGCTTGTTGCCTGGGTTATTGGATGGGCATTGATTATGGAATACGCACTGGGTGCGGCAACTGTGTCTATTGCTTGGAGTGAATACTTGAATAATTTAGTTGGGGGTGCTATACCATACCAATGGTGTCACTCGCCATTTGAAGCATCAGCAGCGGGAGTTAGTGGTATTATGAATCTTCCGGCATTGTTTATTTTACTTATGCTTACGTTATTATTAATTAAAGGCACGCAAGAATCTGCTTTTGTAAATGCCATCATTGTATTTATTAAAGTGGCTATTGTATTAATATTTATTGCGGTGGGCTGGGGCTTTATCAATCCTGCAAATCACACACCTTATTTAATCCCAAAAGGGGTTGCAGGGCATGAGGGTATTTTTAAGTACGGATGGGGCGGCGTGCTTGGTGGTGCTGCCATTGTGTTCTTTGCCTTTATTGGTTTTGACGCCGTATCTACTGCTGCGCAGGAGGCTAAAAACCCTAAACGTGATATGCCTATTGGTATTTTAGGATCGTTAGCAGTTTGTACTGTTTTATATGTGTTGTTTTCTTACGTATTAACAGGTGTTGCCAACTGGAGTGAATTCGAGCACGCTGGTAAAGAAGCTTCTGTAGCTTATGCTATTAAAACATATATGACAGGTTACGGTTGGTTGGCAACGGCAGTTACGGTGGCTATTTTGGCAGGCTTTTCGTCGGTTATTTTGGTGATGTTAATGGGTCAATCTCGTGTGTTTTATTCGATGTCTAAAGATGGTTTATTACCTGCTGTTTTCTCTGATTTACATCCAAAATTCAGTACTCCTCATAAATCAAACTGGATATTATTTGTATTTGTTGGTCTGTTTGCAGCCTTTGTACCGGGCAGTATTGCCGGAGATTTAACCTCGTTTGGAACTTTATTTGCCTTTGTATTAGTAAGTGCCGGAATATGGATTATGCGTCGCGCTGAGCCAAATTTAGAACGCCCTTTTAAAACCCCGCTTGTGCCTTTAGTGCCAATTTTAGGTATTTTGGTTTGTGCCGGAATGATTGTAGCACTTGACATAACTACCCTAAAAGCGGCAGGTTTATGGATGTTAATAGGCTTTGTAGTATATTTTTCTTACGGAAAAAAACACAGCAAGCTTAACAAGTAATCAGCCCATTTGGCAGAGTAATAACATTGGAAAGAAATTTGATAATTAGAAACAACAAATCATTAACTTTATTATCTAAAAATAAGAAATCATGGCAGTAGAAATCACAGACGGAAATTTTGAAGCATTAGTAAAAAACTCTGATAAATTAGTATTAGTAGATTTTTGGGCAGAATGGTGCGGTCCTTGTCGCATGGTAGGTCCAATAGTAGAAGAATTAGCAAAAGAATATGAAGGTAAGGCAGTTATTGGAAAAATAAATGTAGATAACAACCCCAACGTATCTATGGAATTTGGTGTGCGCAACATACCAACTATTTTATTCTTTAAAAATGGTAAAGTGGTTGACAAACAAGTTGGCGCTGTGCCAAAAGCACAATTAGCTGCTAAATTGCAAGCACAACTTTAACAGGCATCAGAAATCTTAACAGGTAATAATTAAATGTTACCTGTTAATGTTACCTGACTAATGATTATCCATCCTCAATACATTCAAAAATATTCTGCTTTAGAGATGTTGGCTAAGCAGGTGGTAGAGGGTTTTATAACAGGCTTGCATAAAAGTCCGTTTCATGGTTTTTCGGTTGAATTTGCCGAGCATAGAATTTATAACCCCGGCGAAAGCACCAAACATATAGATTGGAAATTATACGGACGAAGCGATAAACTTTTTATCAAGCGTTACGAAGAAGAAACCAATCTGCGTTGCCAGCTGGTGATAGATGCCTCATCCTCTATGTATTATCCGGTAGATGAAAAAACGACTGCAGAAAATCAAAACAATAAAATTAATTTTTCTTTAAAGTGTGCTGCTGCATTATCTGAGTTGTTATTGCGCCAGCGTGATGCTGTAGGGCTGAGTGTCTTTTCAGATAAATTAAATTTTCATGCGCCGGCACGTTCAAGCACCGCGCAAAAGAAAATGCTGTTTACCGAATTAGAAAACCTGCAACAACATTATAATCCAAAAAGTAATGTAGAAACATTTGCAGGAACTCTATTAGATCAAATTGCAGAGATTGTACACAAACGTTCGCTAATTATTATTTTTAGCGATATGTTTGATAATGCAGATAAAGAAGATGCATTATTTTCTGCGCTGCAACATTTAAAACATAAAAAACACGAAGTGCTTTTGTTTCATGTGCACGATAAAAAAAGCGAGTTGAATTTTGATTTTGAAAATCGTCCGCACCATTTTATAGATATGGAAAGTGGCGAAGAAATAAAATTAAATCCGCAGCAAGCCAAAGAAAACTACTTAACCCACATGAGTAATTACATTAGCAATCTTAAAACTAAATGCGGCCAATTTAAAATAGATTTTATTGAAGCCGATATTGCAGAAGGTTTTGATAAAGTGTTGTATGCTTATTTGGTGAAGAGAGCGGCTATGCTTTAAGCAGAAATAAATCTTACAACATCCCCACAATAAAATCAGGCATAAGGCCTAATAAAATTGTTAACGCAGCTGTTATAGCTAACAACATAGCGTGCGACATTTCAAATGCAACAGGCTCGTGTTTGTCTGATTTTTTAAAGTACATAGCGATGACGACTTTAAAGTAATAGTATGCGCCTACACAAGATGTAAGCACAGCAACTATTAACAACCATTTATACGGACTTGTAATTAACGTTGTGAAAATAAAATATTTTGCAAAGAAGCCCGCTGTAACCGGTATTCCGGCTAATGATAACATAGAGATCAACATCCCTAAAGCAATCATAGGATTACGTTTTGCCAAGCCATTAAACGAATCAAAAGTTTCATCACCATCTTTACTTACATTATATAAAACGGTAAAACTTGCTATTGATCCAATAGAATATGCTAATGTATAATATAAGATAGAAGACACAGAGAATTTTGCATGAACGGCTAAAATTGCCATCAGCATAAATGCCGCATGACTAATACTTGAATAAGCCAACATGCGTTTTACACTTGTTTGTGCTGCCGCTGTTACGTTTGAAATAATTAATGATAAAGCAATGATGCAAGCAAGTACCATTCCCCACGTATCTGAAATACCTCCAAAACCAATTAAGAACAAACGCATGAAAGCTGCAAAGGCTGCAGTTTTTACAATGGTGCTCATCAGGGCTGTAATTACAGTTGGAGAACCTTCGTAAACATCGGGTGCCCAAAAATGAAACGGCGCTGCACTTACTTTAAAACACATAGCCACCAGCATCATAATAACTCCGGCATACATAAACATAGGCATAGTGCCTGTGTTTATTTTTGCACGAATAAGTAAAACATCAAACGTGCCGGTCGCTCCATAAATCAATGCAATTCCAAATAATAAAAATGCAGATGCAAACGATCCCATAATTAAATATTTAAAGCCTGCTTCGTTAGACTTTATATCATCCTTTTTACTTGCCGCAAGCACATATAACGGAATAGATAAAATTTCTATGCCTAAAAATAAAGTGGTCATGTTGCTGTAAGCCGTTAGCATCAAAGCGCCTGTAATGGCAAACAACACTAACGAAAAATGATCAGCTAAAGATGTTTCAGAGTTAAAATAATCGTTAGATAAAATAAACCAAAGGAAAGCTGTGATTAAAATTACACTACTAAATGCAAGAGCAATATTATCAAAACGAATCATGTTATTGAATGGCTCAATAGACATGTTGTTGTTAAACTCCATAAAGTTAGCTACAAATGCAGCCAAAATACCAATCAACACTATTGGATAAAGCGCACGCTTGAATTTAAAAATCTCAGCCAGCATGGCTAAAACTCCTAATCCGCTTATAATAAAAAGTCCTTTCATAATTTTTTATCTACAATTATTTCAAATTCATTAATAATGCTTTTACAGCAGGTTCTGCTAAATCGTTTAATGGTTTTGGATATACACCAAACGCAACCACAGCAATACATACAATAATTAAAACTGCTTTATCGGTATCGGCTAAAGAACCAAAAGTTACTTCGTTCGATTTTTTTTCTCCCAACATAATTGCCTGATAACTGCGCAACATATAAACTGCACCAAGTATAATTGTCAATGCTGCAAGTGCACCCATCCATGCGCTAAATTGAAACACACCGTTTATTAATAAGAACTCGCCAACAAAACCGTTTGTTAATGGAAGTGCAACTGCACCAAGCATGATGATTAAAAACAACACACCAAATTGTCCGTTCATACTGCGAATGCCTCCAAGCTTAGTAATATCTCTTGTGCCTGTATGACGCATTAAAATATCTGCAATTAAGAACAAACCAACTACGTTTATACCGTGACTCATCATTTGTATAACACCACCTTGTACGCCTTGCTGATTAGCGGATAAAATTCCTGCAGCAATTAAACCAACGTGAGCGATTGATGAATAAGCAATTAAACGCTTGTAATCTTTTTGTACGATAGCAATACACGATGCGTAAATGATTCCTACAACAGCGAAGCCGATGGCAACACCGCCCCATTTTTCTAAAGCTAAAGGAACAACAGGCAGTAACCATTTAATTAAACCAAAGGTTCCCATTTTTAGCATGATACCCGAAAGCATCATCGTTCCTTGAGTTGGAGCTGTTACGTAAGTATCAGGTTGCCATGTGTGCAATGGAAAAATTGGCATTTTAATGGCGAAAGCAATGAAAATAGTCCAGAACACAAATGTTTGTTGAGATTCTGTTAAACTTCTTCCCGCAGCGTATAAATCATTTATTGCCCACGATTTGATGCCTGTATCTAAGCCTGTGTGGTTGTACAAGAAAATCAAACCAATCAACATAAATAACGAACCAAACAAGGTGTAAACAAAAAACTTGAAGGTAATTTTTGCACGATTTTCTCCGCCCCATAATAAGCAAATAAAATAAATTGGAATAAGTGCCAGTTCCCAAAACACGTAGAACAAAAATCCGTCGTTAGCAACAAACACGCCAATCAAAGCGCTTTGCATTAAAAGAATTAAACCGTAAAAAGAATTTGGTTTATCGTATGTTGTTTGAAATGATGAAAGAATGATTAATGGAACTAAAAACGTAGTCAGTAAAACCATCAATAAGCTAATGCCATCTAATCCAACAGCAAATTTAATTCCGAGAGATTGTACCCAATTGCAGTTAATCGTTAAGGCATCCATGGTGTTATTTCTAAACCACACATAAGCCATCAACGCAAAGCCAAATTCCACGGCTGAAAAAATCAGTGCCACTTTTTTCGCACCCTCGCCTTTTATAAAAAATAAAATCAGCGCTGCGATTAAAGGAAATAATATTAAAAAACCTGTTAGCATATTTCTATTTCATTAAACTAAAAAACATTATTGCAATTACTCCAACCACCATGGCCATAATGTAAAACCCAATATGACCTGTTTGTAATTTGCGTAAAATACCCGCTTTCCAAAGTGTGAGGTCGCCGGTACCGTTTACAATTCCATCAAATATTTGTTTATCGAAAAATTTATAAAACACTTCTGATAATGCATCTAATGGTTTGCGAATGATGGCATCATAAAATTCATCCACATAAAATTTATTATAGATAACGCGTTGAAATGGTTTCATATCAGCTTCTTTTTCGGCAGGCAATACTT
>CAIXZI010000262.1 GCA_903923915.1 uncultured Bacteroidota bacterium | reverse complement strand
TATCAATGGGGTGTTGCGGAAAGCTGTATGCCAATTGATATTCTGTTTTATTTAAAAAAGAATACACACTGTATAAATGCGAGTTAAGCGCAAAATTGTTTACTACATTGGTATCCAAAGGCAACTCACTTAATTGCGTAAGCACCCAGGTATGTTTAGCAAACGATTTTTTATCGGTAATAGAAATGGCTTGTCCTAATAAATTAGCATAGGCTTTTGCATAGGCTTTAATATTTTTTTCGGGCGAGTTAACAATATCATCTATAGAATAGCCTGATAATTGAGCAACCGTAACTAAGTTATTGCGAAAATAATTTTTACCATCGGCAATTAAGCCCATAACGCCATAAGCTTGTGGTAAACCAATACAGCTTCCATAACCTGTTGGCGTAATATGATTAAATCTGCTTTGTGTATAGGCAACAGCTTCTAAAACACCTTTTGGTAAGGAAGGATTATCAATATAAGCCTGATTAAAAAAAGATTGATATTGGTTTTTAATTACCTGACTAAACAAGCTGTTTGCAAAAAAAATTGCTATTAATAAAGGCGTGTAGAGCTTTTTCATGTAATGTGGTTTTGTATAGTAAAGGAAATGATTTTTTTTGACAAAATCCATAATCAGATAAACCGCGCTTTATTTAAATTTTAAGCCAAAAGCGTAACGTTTTGTTAAAATTTGCTTATCTTAGTTTGGTTATTTTTGTACTTATTGTGGCGAACATCCTATGCGGGCTCATAAAGCCCCAAACCGCCTGAAAATATTTTAATGTTAACATTTGAATGTATTTGCGCATAGGAAAACAACACATACTTTTTTACCTCTTGCTTTTATGTGGCTTTATTTCCAAGGCTCAGCTGGTAGTTAATGAGGTTTCTCAAGGCGCATCAGGTAATAAAGAATATGTAGAATTTGTTGTAGTTGGCAGTCCTACCTGTACCACCGTGCCTTGTTTTGATTTAAGAGGTTTTTATGTGGATGATAATAACGGAACCTTTGCAAGCGGTGCAGGTGTTGGCATTGCTGATGGCTGCATACGTTTTACAACAAATGCTTTATGGAGTTGCATACCCGCCGGAACTATCATAGTTATTTATAATGATGCCGATTTAAATGCGAGTTTACCTGCCATTGATTTATCTATGAGCGATGGAAATTGCAGATTAATAATTCCCGGCAACAATACTACTTTGTTAGAACGCAATACAACCATGCCAACAGTGGGGACTTCTACCTACCCTACAACCGGTTTTGGTGCGGGCGGCACTTGGGCCGCTACGGTAGCCATGGCAAACCCAGGAGATTCATATCAATCTAGAGATGCTTCCGGCACTTTATTATCTGCTATTAGTTGGGGCAATAACAGTACATCTACCATTATTTATTTTGCCGGAAACCAAGGTGGTAATGTAATTAATAATTTAAATACAGTTGACACCAATCCATTAAATCAAGCTAACTGGGCTAAAGCTACTGTTGCCGGCAACGAAACTCCGGGCGCACCCAATAATGCCGCCAATGCCGCATGGATAAGTGCCATGAATTTTTCTTGTGGTTCGGCAATTCCAACCGCATTAACAGCCAGTGTTTCTTCTACTAATACAGGTTGTACTTGCACGGGTTCTGCAACAGTAACCGCATCAGGGGCAGTTGCACCTTATACATATACTTGGTCTTCGGGAGCAGGCAACTCAACAACAGCAAATAATTTATGTGCAGGCAATTATTCGGTTACAGTAGCAAGTGCTAATGGTTGTGTGCAAACATTTACGGTAAATATTGCTTCAACAAGTTCTGTTACAGCAAGCATAATTAGTAGTGATATTAATTGCAATGGCGGCAGCAACGGCTCTGCAACGGTTACGGTTGTTAATGGTGTTGCACCTATTACTTATACTTGGTCGCCAAGCGGAGGAAATAATGCCACAGCAAGTAATCTCTCATTAGGAAATTACAGTGTAACCATTACAGATGCTAATAATTGTATAGCAACAGCTACTACAACCATCAATCAACCTGCTACATTATCTGTTTCAATAACATCAACTAATATTTCTTGTAACGGCGGAAATAATGGATCTGCAACAGTTACCGCAACAGGAGGAACAAACCCTTATACATATACGTGGTCACCAAGCGGAGGAAATAATAATATCGCAAGTAATCTTAACTCAGGAACTTATACTATAAACATATCAGATGCCAATCAATGCACAAAAGATACACAAGTTGTTATAACACAACCACCTGTTTTAACTTTATCATTAACCAGCACAGCAGAAACATGCGGACAAAAAAATGGAACTGCAACAGCTAATGCCAGTGGCGGCACAGGTACATTAAATTATACATGGACTCCAACAGGGGGGAACACAAACACAGCCTCAAATTTATCTGCCGGATTATATAGTGTTACGGTTACAGATGCTTTATTCTGTTCTATAACAGATACAATAACTGTACAAGGTTTTTTATCTCCGGTTTTAAATGTAAGCAGTACAAGTGTTAGTTGCAATGGCGGAAATACAGGTGCAGCCACTTCTACCATTACAAGCGGAGGAACACCTTTATATACTTATACCTGGTCGCCTACGGGAGGAAATAATTCATCTGCTACTAATTTAACTGTTGGAAATTATACACTTATTGTTACAGATGCTAAAGGCTGTAAAGATACTGCTTATACAATCATTACTCAACCAACCCCTATAACTTCTACAACAACAAGTTCGCCCGCAACGTGCGGAAATTCTAATGGTATAGCAAATTGTTTTGTTATAGGTGGTTTTGCACCATATAGTTATACTTGGTCGCCAAGCGGCGGAAACAATCCATTAGCAAGCGGTTTAGCTCCAGGAGGTTATACGCTTAACATTAATGATGCTAATATGTGTACTTATTCTACATCCATAAATGTTGGTAATAAATCTGCTCCCATAATTTCGGTTACATCAAATAGTGTTGCTTGTTTTGGAGCAATTACCGGAAGTGCTACAGTTGCTATAAATGCAGGAACTGGTACTGCCCCCTTTACTTATACATGGTCGCCAAGCGGAGGGAATAATTCAACAGCAAGTAATTTATCTGCTGGAGTTTATTCTATAACCGTTAGTGATTCTGCCTCATGCACAGCTACTGCAACGCTTACTATTAATCAGCCTGCAACTGCATTAAGCACAACTATTACAAGTACACCCGCAACTTGTAATCAATCAAACGGAACAGCAAGTGTAACTGCAAACGGAGGCACGGCGGCTTATACATATACCTGGAATCCAAGTGGAGGAAATAATTCTTCTGCTACAAATCTAACCGCTGGAAATTATACGGTTTCAATTAATGATGCTAATGCCTGTTCAACAACAGCAAGCGTTTCGGTAAATCAAGCATCAACCGTAAGTTTATCAGTAACATCAACCACAAGTGTTACTTGCAATGCGGGTAATAATGGACAGGCTACAGTTACAGCTATTGGCGGAACTCCGGCATATACGTACACATGGCTGCCAAGCGGGACAAGTTTTGTAAATGGAACAGCAAGCAATTTATCTGCCGGAATTTATACGGTTTCTGTTTCAGATACATATTCGTGTACTGCAACTACAACACTAAATATTAATCAGCCACCTGCACTTACGGTTACGGTAAACAATCCAAATATTTGCGGCGGAGTTGCCACTGTTCTTAGCACAACTGTTTCAGGCGGAAATAATACTGCATTAACTTATACGTGGACACCGACAGGAACATCAACAGCAAGTACGGCAACTGTAAATCCTGTGGCAACAAGTGTTTACACAGTTTCAGTACAAAATGCCGGCTGTGTACAAACAGCACAAGCTACAGCAACTGTAACGGTTTCTCCACCATTAACAATTACAGTTACTCCTAGCAATTCTATTTGTAGTGGACAATCAAGTATACTTACAGCAACAGCCTCCGGCGGTGGAGGTGGAATAAATACATACAGCTGGAATACAGGAGCATCAACACCAAATATTAATGTGGCTCCAACCGTTTCAACCATTTATAGCGTAACTGCACACAATTCAAATTGTACAACAGCTGCAATAGCTACCACGCAAGTGGTTGTTTATACTAATCCAACATTAAGTATAACGGCAACGCCTACATCAGGCTGTGCTTCTATATGCGTAAGTTTTATAGCAAGTGCAAACAATGTTACAGGCAACAGTGTATCTTCTTATACTTGGAATTTTGGCGATGGCAATAGTTATTCTGCCGCTAATACAGGGCATTGTTATTTTCAGCCGGGGAATTATACCGTTAGTTTAAGTGCCACTACACAAAAAAATTGTATTGAAACATTAACCAGTCCAAATTTAATACACGTACATCCAAATCCCATTGCAGATTTTTCGGCATCAACTTTTACTACTAATGTATTTGATGCCACCATTCATTTTTATGATCAATCAATTGGAAATATTACTACATGGAATTGGTTTATTGACACAACAACAAGCTCTATCAAAAACCCATCATATACTTTTTATAATGAAGGCACGTACCCTGTAACCCTTATTGTTTCTGATGCATTAGGCTGTAAAGACACTGTTGTAAAAGATATTATTATCAATCCCGAATATGCTTTTTATGCGCCCAATTGCATTACACCAAACGGAGACGGGCGCAATGAAGTTTTTTTACCAGAAGGAACCGGGTGGGATAACACGCAATATGATTTATGGGTGTTTGACAGATGGGGCAATATGATTACGCACACTACAAATCCTTATCAAGGTTGGAATGGCACAAGGCATAATGAGATTGTACAAGAAGATACTTACGTTTGGAAAGTTGCTCTATATGATATTTTTGGAAGAGCACACGAGTATAAAGGACAGGTTTCTGTTGTTAGATAACTAATTTACTCTCAGCAAGAATACGTTTATTGATTGCTTTTATCAGCGCAGGGCCTTCGTAAATAAATCCTGTATATAGTTGAATCAAATCTGCGCCCGCATTTAATTTATCTATAGCATCTTGCGGGCTATGGATTCCCCCTACTCCAATAATAGCAATATGTTTGTCTAATTTATTTCTTAAAAATTTAATTACTTCTGTGCTTCTTGTTGTTAGAGGCTTACCACTTAAACCACCTGCTCCTATAGTTGAAATTTCTTCTTTTGATGTAATTAAATTTTCTCTTGAAATAGTAGTGTTAGTTGCAATAACACCTGCAATTTTTGTTTCTGTAACAATTTCAACAATATCCTGTAATTGTGTATCCGTTAAATCAGGAGCAATTTTTAAGAAGATTGGTTTTTGAATTTTCTTGTTCGTATTTTCCTTTTGAAGTGTACTTAATAAATTGGTTAAAGGCTCTTTCTCTTGTAGCTCGCGTAAATTGGGCGTATTAGGAGAGCTTACATTTACCACAAAATAATCTACCACATCAAACAAATCATGAAAGCAAAGAATATAATCTTGTGTAGCATTTTCGTTAGGTGTAATTTTATTTTTGCCAATATTTCCTCCAATAATGATATTTTTATTTTTTCGTTTTGCCAAACGAATAGTTGCTGCATTTGCACCATCGTTATTAAAACCCATTCGGTTTATTAAGGCATTATCTTTTGGCAAACGAAACAAACGTGGTTTATCATTGCCCGGCTGCGCTTTTGGCGTAACAGTACCAATTTCTATAGAACCAAAACCAAGACATGCAAGTTCATCAACTACTAGCGCATTTTTATCCAAACCGGCTGCAAGCCCCACCGGGTTAGGGAAATTTATACCGGCAACATTTTTACTTAACTTATTTGATTTAACGGAAAATATTGAAGTAGCTATGCTTTTTGCAAAAGGAATGTTTAGAAAAAAACGCAGCAAAGCAAATGTTATATGGTGGGCTTTTTCGGGATTAAATAAAAACAGAAATGGTTTTATAAGTGCCTTATACATTGTTTCAATTTATTTTGAATATTCTTTTTTATATAAACCGGCTACATATGCCAAACTTTCTTTTATCGGAATAAATTTGTAATTTATTTCTTTACACACTTTTGTATTATCATAATAAGTCTTTTTTTGTGCAGATTGAATAACGCTTTTTGTGATAAAAGATTTTTTTCGAGAAAAGATATTTTTTGTGGTGCTAAAGACTAACGCAGCATTTAATAGAAATTTACCTGCTTTTATTTTACTGGTTGGCTTGTTAAAATTTTGTTGTAGTTGATGGGTAATTTCTTTAAACGAACAGTTTTCTGAATTTAAAATATATCGTTGCCCAAATTTGTTTGCATCCATTAATTTAATCATGCAATTGACAACATCGCGCACATCTATATACCCTGTAACACCTTCGGTATAAATAGGCAGTCCTTTGTAGCAGCGCGTAATGATTTGCGTACTGCTTTGTCCCCAGCAGCCTGCCCCTAAAATAACAGATGGATTTACCACCAATACATTCATGCCTTCTGCAGCACCACGCCATGCTTCAAACTCGCCACGGTATTTTGTTATAGCGTAAGATGAATTACCGGAAGATGTTTTCCAAACAGAAAATTCATCCACATATTTTTTGTTGGCTTCAATTTGCAAAGTAGCAACAGAGCTAACGTGACAAAAACGTTTAATACCTTTTTCTAAGCAAGTATTTATAACGTGCTCGGTTCCTTCGGCATTAATAGCGTATAATTGCTTGTTATCTTTTTCATCAAAAGAAACAAGTCCTGCGCAATGATAAACTTCGGTTACGTTGGTAAAAGGTTCTTGCAATGAAAAATAATCGGTAACATTAGCCTCGAACCATTTTATTTTCGAGAAATATATATCTACTTCATCTGTATAATAAGAAAGTATTTTTTTTGTGTTTTCTATTTTAGATTTATCGCGATATAGCGCACATACTTTTTTACTTTGCATAAGCAATGCTGCCGTAAGATGGCTGCCTAATAAACCTGTTGCGCCGGTTACTAAAATCACGAATTAAAATTTATAAATAACAACAAAGTTAAACAAGCTAACGAAGTAATAAAACCTACCGTAAACCCTGCATAAACTTGTTTTGGAGAGTGCTCGTTTAAATACAAACGGGCAAAGCCAATTAATCCGGCAACAACTAAACACAGGCAGATTGGTATAATATCTCCGCTGGTAGAAACATACTGATAAAAATAAATTACTCCTAAACAACCACCAATAGCAGATGCATGCGCACTTATTTTGGTAAAAAAATTAATTACAAAGTCGATGGCAATAATCATTAGTGAAACTAAAATTAGTTGTTTAAAAAAATAAGGGATAGACAAATCATGTAGAATATAAATTAAGCCCACATACAATGTAATGGTTGATACATAAGGCATAAAACGCTCGTTAGCTTGTTTGGCTTGCATACTTTTTATGTAGCCCAATTTTTTAAGAAGAACCATATTTAGTAAAGGCAGTATTACTGAAAAAACAACAACGGCACTCATTAAAAAAAGTTTTTTTACAGGAGAAACAAAAAAAGCAAAGTAATTATTGCTGAATAAAAAACAGGCCATTAAATACGTTAGCATAAACATAGGATGAAATACGTATGATATGATATTAGCTAACTTTTGCATCTATGGTTTTATTTTTAAAGATATAAAAATATGCCGTGGTAATAAAGCCAAAAGCAAAAGGAATACTGGCATAAAACTTATATTCTACATGTCCAAAAAACTCACAGCACATCCAAAATGCATTTGCTAAAATCCAAAAACAAATGGCTGTATTAATGTAAACTTCATTTGTTTTGCGAGTGATGTATGTTATAAGAAAAGCTACAAATACAGTTGGAAATACCATGATAATACCAAGCCATCTCCATTCCATCATCCAACAAGTATCTTTAAGTAACCAAAGCGGTATGTGTAGGTTTTCTATTTTGCGTAAAGAGAATTTACTCTGCATTTTATTTATTAATAAAAATATCGGCAATGGTAAAAGCAGAGAAAACAAGGCTTCCAATGCCATTAACAGTTCCAAAGGCTAAATTTACTTTACTTAAATCATTAGGTTTAACTAAACGATGTTGGTATATCAATAAACCAATAAAGCAAGCTGCACCTATCCAATAGATAAAACTAAAGTGGCCATATATACCAACTGATATAAGCAATGTAGCAGTTACAAAATGTACAACTTCAGAAAATTTTAATGCGCGTGTAATACCTAACCATGCCGGAATAGAATATAAATGATGGGCTTTATCAAATTCAGCATCTGGTAAAGCATAGATAATATCGAATCCGCCAGTCCAGGTAAAAACAACAAAAGAAAATAAAATGGGTAATAAACTAAATTCGCCCGTAACAGTAAGGTACGCGCCAATTGGGGCCAAACTCAAGCCAACACCTAAAATTAAATGGCAAAGCGATGTAAAACGTTTAGTTAAACTATACCCTAAGATTACAGCTAATGCCACGGGCGATAAATAAAAACAAATAGAATTGATAAACCAAGTTGTTATCATAAAAGCTACTGAACAGATAATAGTAAGTAGTAAAGCAGATGCTGGATTAATAACACCAGAAGGAACTTCCCTATTTTTTGTGCGAGGATTTAAAGCATCAAATTTTCTATCGATATAACGATTGAATGCCATGGCTGCGCTACGAGCAAACACCATACAAAAAATCATATAGGCAAATATTTTAGTATCGAAAAAATGAACCTGCTTATATGCCAATAAAAATCCAATCATAGCAAAAGGCATCGCAAATACGGTGTGACTAAATTTTATAAGAGAAAGATATTGGTTTATTTTTTTTAACATAAATTATTCTTTAAAAATAAAAATAATTGTGATAAGATAAAGAATAGGTAGCGAACTTAAAAAAAGAGCCAAAACTACAGGGTGATTCCATTTTGTAATCATTTGAAACTGCGTACGACGAAAAATAACAAATACTGAACAAACTATACCTGCAATAGAACAAAACATCCCCCATTTTAATAACGAGATTGAAATACAAGACAGCGCCGCTAGAGCACCAAAGAACACAGCTAAACCTGTAAAGAGTTTCCCTACACTAATTTTCATTTTATTCTTTACTCACTAAAGTTTTTGCAGTTGTAAGCGGAGTTGCCGAAACTAATCCTGCTTCGTTTATTTGCTGCAAGTAAACATCCTGCATGTTATTAATTAAATCCACCGAATAAGGCATTTGCACTTTTATATAGTTATCGGTAAAACCATTAATAAATCCATTTTTATTTTCGGCTTCAAACAATACTTTGCGTGTACTGCCAATATGTTGTGCATAAAAATTGCGCTGTTTTTTAGTTGACATGATACGTAGCATTTTATTACGTTCCTTTCTTTCGTGAATCGGAACAACGCCAGCAAGTTCTACTGCATCTGTATTTGGTCGTTCAGAATAGGTAAATACATGCAGATAAGAAACATCTAAAGCATTGATAAAATTATAAGTTTCTAAAAATTCAGCATCAGTTTCTCCAGGAAAACCAACTATAACATCTACGCCTATGCAAGCATGTGGCATAACCTGTTTAATACGCGCTACACGTTCTATATACAATTCGCGCATGTAACGGCGACGCATTAATTTTAAAATTGTATTGCTTCCACTTTGCAAAGGTACATGAAAATGCGGAACAAATTTATTTGATTGTGCAACAAAATCGATAATTTCATCTTTCAATAAATTAGGTTCGATAGATGAAATACGGAAACGATCAACGCCTTCTACTTTATCTAATTCTTTTATTAAATCTAAAAATGTTTCTTGTCTTTTTTCTGTATCAGAAGTTTGCGTAAAACCAAAGTCACCAATGTTTACACCTGTTAACACAATTTCTTTTATGCCTTGTGATGCAATTTCTTTTGCTTGTTTGATTACATTTTCAATGCTATCGCTACGACTTTTGCCACGTGCTAAAGGAATGGTACAATAAGAACAAGTATAATCACAACCATCTTGTACTTTTAAAAAAGAACGTGTTCTATCGCCGGCAGAATAAGATGAAATAAACTCATCGGTTTCTTCTATTTCGCAACTGTGTACCTCAGCGTTTTCTTTTTTAGTAAGATGTTCTACATAATGCGGAAGATTAAATTTTTCTTTAGCACCAAGCACTAAATCAACGCCTGCAATCTGACCAATTTCATTAGCTTTCAATTGCGCATAACAACCAATAACAGCCACAATAGCTTTTGGAGAAATTTTTTTTACGTTACGAATAAGTTGCTTGCATTCTTTATCTGCATTTTCAGTAACAGAACAAGTGTTTAATACATACACATCAGCTTCATCCGCAAAATCTACTTTAGTGTAGCCGGTGTTTTCAAATTTCCGGGCAATGGTAGATGTTTCGGCAAAATTTAATTTGCACCCAAGTGTATGAAACGCAACCTTTTTGCCATTTAAGTCCATCTTACAAAAGTATTAAAAACAAAGCAAAAAGGTACTTTAATTTTGCTTCAATCTACCCATCCAATACCATACTTCAAAGGTGGTGTATAGCATGTAATAACCCATGGTACAAACGCCAAGCTCTAATTTACTGGCGGTGGCAAAGTATAAACCAAATAATAAAATAATTAAACAGCTAAACATTTTTAAAGCAGTTAATGCTAAAAAAGTGTGTGTAAATTTATTTTTGTTTTTATCTTGAAGAGCGCTTTGCAGTTGTTTATTTAACACAAAAGAAAAGCCAGTAAAATAAACGCTCAATAAAACAACGTAGTATAAAGCAATGTTAAATTTTTGAGCAGCTAAAAAAACAGTTACAAAAATAAGCGCGCTAAAAACAAGCAGCTTTACAAAATAAGATTTCATTGGCTATCTTAAAAAATCGGTGTTAGCCCATATCATTAAGCCAAGTATAATTACCAAACCAACGTAATTAGCGTAGTACAAAACTTTATCTGGCACCTTACGACGACTAACCATTTCTATTAAAATAAACACAATGTAACCACCATCTAACATAGGCACTGGCAAGAAATTCATAAAGGCAAGAACTAAAGAAAACATAGCGGTACGTTTCCAAAAATATTCCCAGTCCCATTCATCAGGCAAGGTTTTATACATGGTATAAAAGCCGCCCACTTGTTTGTTTGCATCTTTTACAGTAAACACTACAACAAGTTGTTTAGCTTGCATAACAAGGGTTTCGTAAGCATCTTTAACACCTTG